>JAGAFH010000108.1 GCA_017612755.1 Clostridiales bacterium | reverse complement strand
GGTGTAGATCATCAAAGCTGCGCACATTACGATCGTGAACAGGGCCGCATATCCTATATATCCCATTCCGGTGATAAGTCCCGTTCCCATAGCAAGGAAGATGGCTGCTATCTCCCGGGCGGAACCCTGGGCAGACCTGAACCTTACAAGGGAAAAAGCACCTGCTACGGCAACTCCCGCTCCGATATTTCCGTTGACCATCATGATCACCACCGTAACTATGGCGGGAAGGATAGCCAATGTCATGGAAAAGCTCTTTGAGGAGCTGCTCTTATACCTGAAGGACAGGGCGGTGATAAGCCCCAGGACAAGGGCCGTGGCAACGCAGATAAAAAAGTCCGTTACCGTAATGGTGGTCGATACCGTGTCAAAAAGTCCGCTGAATATATTGTTAAGCATAAAGAAGTCCTCCTTTCGTCTCCTCTTTCATCTTCGGGAAGAGGGTCCCGGCGTAATATTCTCCGTATTTCGAGAAAGATGTCTTTCTGATGTTGTTCTCTGACAGAAACCTTACCAGCCACATGGGAAGGGAGCCCGGTGTCTTCACCTCGAGAAGCGTCAGATCCCCGTCCAGGACCTTTGTCCCTCCCGTCCCGTATCTTAAGGACATGTTCCTGTCCCTGGCGGTTATATTCTCATCGGTGGTGATCCTTAAATCACCGCCGTTCTTTTCGTAAAAAGCTTCCCTTTCGTATGTCAGAAAACAGGAAGGTCTCAGATCCTTATAAAAAGTCCTCATGTACTCGATCTCGTTTGCTATCTGGGAATCAAAGGGCTTTCCTGCCGTTCCGGTGAGCCAGTCCGTGGCCTGATGCTCCGGCACCGCGATCCTTCTTTTCCATACGATCCCGTCGTACTTTTTCTTGATCTCCACGAAAACCGGATCATCCTCTCCCACCCGGGAGTAACTTCTTAAGCGGAGCTTTTCCTTGTAGGCCGGTCTGTCCAGGGAGTTTCTTATGAGCCTCATATCAGGCGTATCGTAGTAGATATTCCTGATGGTGGTCCTGCCGTATCCGTCAAGTTCCATCTTCCCCTCCATTGCCTTCATGAGAAGATCCTTCTGTCCGGGCGTCAGGATATATTTAAGCTCGTATCTTTTAAAGCTTTCCGCATATTTCATCTTTCAGGTCTCCTTTACCTTGTTGGGGAGATGTTACACTGCAAACTTAAAACGAACCTTAAACCGTGATAAAATCTTAAAAGATCCCGAAAGGAGTTAATATGCGCATACTGCTGGCTGAAGATGAGAAGTCCATGTCAAAGGCTCTCACTGTTATCCTCGAAAAGAACAACTACTCCGTAGATCCTGTCTTTGACGGAGAGGAAGCATTGCGCTACTTAAGGACCGGAGATTATGATGCGGCCATACTGGACATCATGATGCCCGGGCTGGACGGTATCTCCGTACTGAAGGAGATCAGAAAGAACGGCAGCCTTATGCCCGTTCTCCTTCTGACGGCAAAGAGCGGGATCGATGACAAGGTGGAAGGACTGGACAGCGGCGCTAACGACTACCTGACAAAGCCCTTCGACAGCAAAGAACTCCTGGCCAGGCTCCGGGCCATGACAAGAGTAAATACGGTCCAGGCTGACAGCGTTTTAAGATTCGGTAACGTCACACTGGACCGCACATCCTGCGACCTTACGGGCCCTTCCGGAACTGTAAAGCTCTCCGGGAAAGAGTACCAGATGATGGAACTTATGATGAAAGATCCGGGCGTCCTTTTCTCCGCGGAGAGATTTATGGATAAGATCTGGGGCATAGATTCCGATGCAGACATAAGCGTGGTATGGACCTTCCTTTCCTACCTGAGAAAGAAACTCTCATCCGTCGGAGCCGATATCTCCATAAAAGCTTCCAGGGGACAGGGATACCGCCTTGAGGAGGATAAGAGATGATAAAGAGACTTCGGATAAGATTTACTGTCCTGGCCATGGTGTCCATGCTGATCGTCCTCACTATCCTTATCGGGGGCATCAACATCATAAACTACAGAAATATCATCACTGATGCAGACGGGATACTTACAGAACTTTCAAGAAATAACGGAGCCTTCGCCTTAAGAGACGAACCGGATCCCCAGATGCCTTCTCCCGACATGCCGGCACCTGACGGGAACATGCCTCCCGAAGCCTTCGGGGAACTGGCTTTTTCCTCCAGATATTTTTCCGTCCTTTTCGACAGCAACGGGAACATAACAGAGACGGATACCAGATCCATATTTATGGTGGACGAACAAAGTGCGGAAGATTATGCGGAAAAAGTAATAAAGAGCGGTAAGACAAAAGGCTTTTCGGACCATTTCAGATATCTGGTATCTAAGGAAGGCGACAATACAAGAGTAATATTCTACGACTGCAGCAGGAGCCTGGACAGTTTCAGGAACTTCAGGAATACAAGTATCATCATATCTGCTGTGGGAATGCTCCTGGTCTTCGCGCTTATCAGGATGCTGTCGGGACTTATAACAAAACCTGCCGCCGAAAGCTACGAAAAGCAGAAGAGGTTCATCACCGATGCGGGCCACGAGATAAAGACTCCCCTTGCCATCATCAACACCGATACGGATGTGCTGGAGACCGTTGTTGGAGAAGACAACGAATGGACGGCCGACATCAAAAAGCAGATAAAGAACCTGACCTCCCTGACTGAAGACCTGGTCTATCTCTCCAGGATGGAAGAACCGGGCAGCGGATCCGTAAAAGAAGAGACAGATCTCTCCTCCCTCGTAAAAGAGATTTCGGGAGAGTTCAGATCCAGGGCTGTAACCGAAAATAAAAGTTACGGATCTGACATAGAGGAAGGCATCACTCTCACAACAAGCAAAAACAGCATAAAAAGGATCTGCTCCATACTTCTCGACAATGCAATGAAATATTCGCCGGAGGGCGGAAAAGTCGATATAGCCCTCAAGAAAAGCGAGAAAAATGCGATCCTGACTGTCAGCAATGAACTGAAGGAAAAACTCACGGACGAAGATATAAAGCATCTTTTTGACAGGTTCTACAGAGCCGACTCCTCCAGAAACTCCGAGACCGGCGGACACGGACTGGGCCTGTCCATAGCAAGAGCAGAAACAGAGAGCATCAGGGGAAAGATCTCCGCCTCAAAAGAAGGAAACACCCTGACCTTTACGGTCCGTATCCCATTCAGATAATGCTGCTATTCTTTACCCATCTCCCCCGAAAGCCTCATGAGTCCCTCCGTATTAACCTGTGACAAAGTCTTGATCTGCTTAATGGCAAGCTCCCTTAAAAGAATCAATCGTTCAGACATTGTTTTTCCCTGACCGACCAGTATCGCATTATAGCTTTCCATATTTGCTAATACCAAAAGCTGATCAAGATCAGCACTGTCACGGATATTTCCCTTCTTGCCCGGATTGTCATCCCGCCATTGTTTTGCGGTCTTTCCGAATATAGCAACGTTTAACATATCTGCTTCACTGGCATACTTATAAGAGATCTGATCGGGAGTGAGTTCCGGTGG
>JAGAFH010000107.1 GCA_017612755.1 Clostridiales bacterium | reverse complement strand
TATGATCTTGACAGTACAGATTCCGATATCGTAATTATTCTTGATATCCAGATAGAAATCATCTCCATGGTTCAATACAGATCCGCCATATGATACTACTAACTCCTTCAAAATATCAATTGCATCATAAAAAGCATTTTTAAAGATCTTGTCATCAACGCCATGTGTGATCTCAACATGAGACATATTTGTCTTGACCGTTATGTTTATTTCCTGACAATAGTCAAAATATGAAGGCCTGATACCCGTAGTAACCCCGGTATCATATGTCGCATATATCTTAATGGCTGCGTCACCGGTTTCCTTAGCCTTGATCTTGATCAAACCGGTCCTTCCCGAGTTGGAATGGGAAATTATCTCCAATACAGCCTTATCACTTGAAACAACATATACTTTATCCAGGTTCTTATCACTGTTCGGCTGCAAGGTATACCTGATGGTAAGTTCGTCACCGTCAGCAACATTATCGGTATTAGGTCCTGAAACAACGTTCCATGTTATTCCGTTTGTTCTGGCATTAACCTGGAAAAGGATGGTCTGAACAGCGTGTACATCTGTATCGCCTGCTTCGGTTCCAACAGCTTTACCCGTAATGATGACAGGTCTGTTCTTACCTTCCAAGAAAGTAACGATCAGTTCTTTATTATCCTTACCCTGTGTAAACTGATAATTTAAATAAGAAACACAAGCACTCTGATCCGTGGGGCCGTTAGGATACAGAGGCTCATCTACTACATCCGTACCCATAACAGTGACAAACCACTCGATCTTATCGGTCGAGCCCGTGCTTCCCTCTGCGCCGTTCAAAGTAGCATTGATCTTAGCTGCCTGACCGCCGTAAATACTATATGTGTTTGTTCCTGTCTCAACAGGAGACTTCAGGAGACAGTCCGGACCGTTACCATTGTTCACGACCGTAAAATCAATACTGGTAGAAGGATTGTTTTCGTATACGGTTATTGTCTTGTCAGTCGTAACACCGTTCTTTCCTGTAGCAGTCAGGATAACAGTCTCAACCTTATCGCTGCCCAAAGACACATTGCTGGGTGCCGTAATAGTTACTTTTCCCGTAGAATCGGGTCCGGTTATCTTAAGAACACTCGGATTGCTTGATGTCCAAGTGATATCCTGAAGATTACAACCCTCCGCCTGAGTCGGAACAGTTGTATAAACTACTGTTTCAGTATGCCCCTGAACGATCTGGTCAGGGCTGGAGATATGGATCTGCTCAAGCTCATTGCTTACAACGATCTTACATGTTCCTTTAACGTTAGGATTTTTCTTGGAGTAAGCAGTGATAGTCGTGGTTCCAACCTTTTTAGCCGTTACCTCACCGGTAAGCTGATCTACGGAAGCAACCGTCGGATCGGAAGATTTGAAGAGAACCTTGTCCGTATAATCAGATGACGGTGTAACGATCAACTCTCCATCCGTCAAAAGTAAAGTCTTGTTTTTTACGGTCGTCAATTCATACTGGGTTTTCTTAAAGCTGATCTTAGTGATCGGATTTGATGCTAAACAGATGATCGTAACATTTGCTACAGGTCTGCTGAGATCCCTTCCGGTCTTTGTATCAGGTCCGCCCGGAGCTTTCTCACAGATCTTCAAGGTAAAGTTATCACCCTGATGTGCAATAGAATCTGATATCGTAACGATAGCATTAAGGTTACTGCCGGTATCATCCTTGGAAACAGTAAAACCTGATCCCTTAGGGATCTCTGTATTTCCTCTGAATAATCTGTAATCCACCGAATCGCCGGTCACACCTGCTGCAGTAGCCATATCGGTGAATACAAAATGCAGTTCATCTCCGGGGATATAATTCAATTTAGCCTTGTTATCGTCCATGTAATAGACATCACCCTGATCAGAACCGATCTTTCCGTATCCGACAAAAGAACTTCCCTGCTGCTCATAAACAGCCGTCTCACTGATGTAGAAACCGGTAAGTTTTCTGCCCTTGACAAATGTAATATTCGCCTCACCTGAGTCATTTCCCTGTGTAACCCTGATCTGTGATGATTCATCAGCTTCAGGACATATATACATGAGGATATACTTATCAGTAGCGGTACTGAGTTCTGACATCTCCCACATACAGACATGTCTCTTATTCAAGACCTGAGGGTCTGATGTCATTACGCTCAATTCTCCGTATGAAGGATTCTTGGCCCTGACATGAAGGATCGAAAGATAATTCAGACAATATCTGGGATACAGTTCATCTTTTGCATTTTGCATCAATCCCAAAACAGTATCCGTACCGGCATACAAGGTCGGAGTCGCACCTGTATCATTAAAGATCCCGGTTAACCCGGACTCTTCTTTTAAGATGTTTCTCAGATCATTTATGTCCCAATCACACTGGTCCATATAGATCGTGCCGGAACCGTTTCCCGGATCGTTATACTTGCCGTGAGCACCGAGATTGGTGTATGTGCGTCCTTCGAACTCAAGTTCATCGACAACCTCGATCTCATAATTGGATGTGTCACCAGTATCTGCCCAGGCTACGCTCCAGTATGAGAAAACCATAACTATAGCCAGAAAAGCAGTTAAAGCACGTTTCATCGTCTTTGTCATAAATCCCTCCTGATCAGTATTGCCGGTTACGGCAACAGATTTCGTCACTTTTCGTGACAGCATAATACCTGTTCATTATATTACAATTTGATAACATAGGGAAGAGAAATAATCCGGATCGAAGATATTGAATTCCTTGCAAGGATCAACAGCATATTGCTATACTGTGCATATCCAATGTTAACAGGGGAACACCATGAGAAGCAGATTAACGAAGAAAGACGGAATCGCATTATGTATCGTCCTGGCGGTATATCTTTGCATCGCCGTCATTACGGGTCTTTACCATGAGCCTTGGGCAGATGAAGCCCAGTGCTGGCTTCTCGCGCGCGATAATGACATCTTCGGGATCATCCTTGCCGAACGCTATGAAGGAACGCTGCCAACCTGGCATTTCATCATCAAGTTTTTTCAGTTCATAGGGCTTCCTTACGATTACTTCTTTGTAATCCCGGTCTTGATCACTTCCATTGGCATCATACTGCTGTTTTTGACTGATGCTCCCTTTATCAGCAAGATATTGCTCCCTTTCTCCTTCTATGTCATTTATCAAGAATCTGTGGTAGCGAGACAATACTGCCTTATCTTCCCTGCTATGATGCTGATAGTCCTTACTTTTAAGGATCGTAAGAGCAAACCCGTGAGGTTCTTCCTGTCGCTTTTCGCGATCTTGAGTACTAGTTCATATGGTGTTGTTATCAGCTGCTCCTTCATGCTTTGGGAATTCATCTGCCTTGTCAAGGACCACTTCTCACGTGAAAAGAGTGATGAAGCAGCTTTATCTTCCCGCTACCGCATAACTTTCTGGGCATCTTCCATAGTGCTGGTCTCGATCATATTTTTATCAATTCCACCCGACGACTGTTCTTTCGGAGCTGTCTTCAACCATAACATCATCATCTCGGCAACCGCCACATTCCTTTGCTATGTGGACAATGTTTTGTGGGGCATCCTTTTTCTGATCAGTTTCATCGCGGCCTTGATCATATATTTCAGGCACAACATCATCCAGATCCTGGTCTATATAGTGCCTCTTACACTCTATCTTTTCGTCTTCTACCACCAGCGCTGGCATCTGCCCTATCTGTTCTTTCTGGTGGTCAGCCTTATGATAATCTTCAAAGACAAAGCGGATCTTGTGATAAACAAAGACCGGAAACCGCTAAACCTGATACTCAGCACCTATTTCATCGTACTTCTCGTAATACAATGTGCCTGCGGCATATATTCTTGTTATCTTGATTATTGCAAACCCTATTATCCAGCCAAGAAGATGGCGGAATTCATTAAGCCTTATGTCGATTCAGGTGCGACCATTGACGGCTTCGGCTTCCTGCCTGTATCAGTGAAGCCTTACTTTGACCGTGAGATCTATGCAAACAATCCCTCTGACAAGCGCTATTACATCTGGAGCGTGAATTACTCTTACTATGAACTCTCATCACCGCCCGCCGATATCATCGTAGCATCATACGAAGGCTTTGATGACCCGGATGACCTTTATGACATGATCACGTTCGAAGGATACGCCATCTACAAGTTCAGCGCCATCAACGAGAACAACCTGTCCATATATGTCAGGAAGGATCTGAATACCGTTACCGATCGAAGCTGATCTTCATTATCCCGAATCTCTCGAGACCATAGTAGTAGAAGACATCATCTGCCGACTCATAGAGGATCTCATGGTCATAGCCGGCGGAAATATAATCCGTATCCCTGTACTGTTCGGGGAATGTCGGGCTGTCGGTCAAAGGATAAAGAACATAGATCTCTTTGAGGCCGGGGTTGGAATCCTTAACGAACTGTGTGGGATTTGCTCCTCCCGTATATTCGGTTAGCCTCTCATTCCAGAATGTAACATCGTCTTTTACAGTGTGACCGTCAACCGTAAGCAACACTCTTCCTTCATTAAGGTAAGGCAATACGGTCTCACCCGGACAGGCACAATAATCGTAGATGACAGCATCCTGAGGAAGACTGTTTATTGCTTCAGCCGTCTTTCCTGCATCTGAGAAAGGGAAATTAAAGTCATCGTAAAGGATCTTGCCGTGATATATCCACATGCCGGCCGTAAGGGCAACGGCAGCAACAAGAGGCAATATCATAAAAGCCGCGCCGCTGATCGTCTTATCCTTCCCTCCGTATATGTTCCAAAGCATGAACAAGGCAAAATAACCGATAAGGAAGTAGCCTCTGGAATCCGAGGAATAAAAGTGACAGATCACCGCGTATCCTATGCAGGCTATGAGGAACACGACTATAGATGCGGCTGCGGGACGGAGTTCAAACTTATAGAGCACGAGAACAAAGAATATGACCGTAAGTAGAAGTGATGCTATCAGGCAATACATACCCACGGTTCCCGTAAGCAGGAAGAGCTGAACAAAGAAAGGAAATACGAATCCTTCCATCCCCATCGCGCCTGACGTCAGGATCCTGTGCTCGAATATCCTGCTGAATTCCACGAAGTAGAAAAGGGCGCTGATGAAAGGGATCAGGAGCGCCATCATGATCCTGAGCGCCTTTTTCGAGTCTTTGCGGAGCAACAGCAAGGCTTCTGTCAGACTGACGACACATACCGCGAAACAGAAACCTACGACAAATACATGAGTCTGGATGAGCAAAGCCACGGTTATGCATAATCTGAACGGGTGATCCTTCCGGTCTTCAAAGAAGAGCGTCGTGAGGATGATAAGGAG
>JAGAFH010000008.1 GCA_017612755.1 Clostridiales bacterium | reverse complement strand
TTTATGATATCACCTGTATCTATGTTATAGACTATAGCTCTATCCGAATTATAATACATGACAGCATCTCTGGCAGGGAGCGGGAAGAATCCGCTATACAAGCTACGGTCCGAATATGAAAAATCATTTCTCCATACTTCAGACAGGTCAGAGGAGTCGTAACATATCAAAGTAGTGGATATAAGTCTGACAATGCTAAAATCATCCGAATTCGATAGACTTCCAATATCTTCCTCAGAAGTCTGGATAAGGATATGATCATCATCTCCCCAGCCTATATTGTTGACAACTCCCTCAACAGGTATTTCGATCTTTTCACCGGTATCAAGATCCACCACTCCTATATAAGACTCACCATCAATCTTATAGAAAGCCATAAGGCGGTCTCCTGACGGAGAGATCTCAAGTTTCTCGTAACTGATATAAAGCGAATCCCGGTCGTAATCAAGCTCACAGTCAATGACCATTTCTCCTGTGGCTCCGTCCAATGCGATAAGCTTTGGTTCGTATGTCAGGAGGAACAATCTTTCATCTTTTTCGTCGTATTCAAGAGAGAATTCATATCCTCCATGGACCAGGGATGTGTCAAATTCCATATCCCACAGTTCCTCTCCGTCAGAGGTGGAGTAGACCGTGGCATTACGACTGCTCCAGACAGCTAAATAGTCATTGTTCAGATGTCTGATACCAACGATCTGGGATCCGTATGTCGTATCAAGTATCACATCATGGGTCTCTGTGTCCCACATAGTTACATGATTGCCAATATCAGCAGCCGCAAAAGTCTCCCTGTCAGGAGACACTCCGATATATCTGATCTCATGGGGCATATTATAGTTCCATGTTGCTTCGATACTGTTCCCGACACATGGTTGGTAAGCCAGGGTGGAATCCGCAAGGGCTCTTTCAGCCTCCGGGATGACATCAAACTCATTATCCTGGGGAAGAGCTGCCAGTGCCAGCTGAATGGCATCGATCCTTCGCATTTCGTTATAAAGTCTTGTGGATTCATTTGCCAGATAAAGGGCTCTGCTCCTTTTTGCCGCAAGAAGGTTTTCTTTTATCTGTGCCTGGGTGATAAACATATATACAGTCAGGGCGATACCAAGGCTCATGATGACTCCGAAGATAAGGGCCATCCTTCTCATCCTGTACTGACGGTTCCTGTCCATCAGTTCATCATAAGAGCAGCCGATGATAGCGGAAGCAAGTCTGGGAAGCTCCTTCTTTTTGGCAGTGTTTATTGGCAGCCTGTAGTCACAGGAAAGAGGCTCCAGGTCGATGGTGACCTTATGCTCCCTTCCTTCTTCGTCAGTTACGGTCCTCTCCTCTTTAAGAAGGATCTCGGGGATGACCTCGAAAGGCTCTCCGTCCACCAGGACAGTCAGCACGTTGTTTCTTGAATGATGCTCAAGGAAGAATTCTATCTCTCTTTGTACCCATACGGATTTCTTTGTCTCGGGAGAACAAATGACGATCAGAAACTCCGCACTCTTAAGGGCGTTGGAGATAGTCTCTGACAGATCGGCAGTGATAGGCAGTTCGTCCTTATCAAGAAAGACTCTCTCTATCTTCTTTTTGCCGGTCTTCTGTCTGATCTTGTCAGGTATCCTGAAATGCTCAAGATTCTTCTGTACATGATCTGCTATCTTCGAGTCCAGCGGTGCGTGCTTATATGAGATAAAAGCGTCGTAATGGTCTATCATCTTGTGATCCCCGATTCCTTAATGCTCCTTCGATTATAACAAAATAAATAAATAATAAATATTACAGTAGTCCGACAGTTTTGGTGGCAAACTTCTCCTTAAACCTCACATCGTGCTCCACGATCAGCATGGTGGGAGAGAACTTTTCTATGAGCTCCTCTATCTGCATCCTGGAAAAGACATCGATGTAGTTTAAGGGTTCGTCCCATATATACAGGTGGGCCGGAGTCACCAGGCTCCCGGCGATAAGCACCTTCTTTTTCTGTCCTTCCGAGAAGGTGGATATGTCCTTTTCGAAAGCTGACTGCTCCAGATCCAGCTGTCTTAAGACAGTAAAGAACTGGGTAACGTCGATACCCCTTTCCTGAGCATACCGGGTAAGATCTCCATGAAGTCTCGTGGTGTCCTGGTTTATATATGAGACGATCATATTGGGGGCCGCCTCCATCCTTCCCTTTTCGTCTATAAGGTCAGACAGATCCTTGGCGCCGGCATCCGCAAGCAGGGTCTCACAGGATCCGGGGTCCGCATGCTGGGCCAGGGCGATCTTGTTCAGGACAGACTTGATGAAACTGCTCTTTCCGCACCCGTTAGCTCCTGTAAGGAAGACTATCTCTCCGGTCATTATCTCGAATGTTACGGGCGAAAAGAGCAGCTCCTTTCCCTTGTATCCGAGGGAATAGTCCTTCACATCCAGGAGTCTTTTCTTGGGATGCTCCAGTGGGGAGAGCTTAAGGCTCCTTATCTGCTCGATATCTTCCAGAAGACCTTCTTTCCTTCCGATCTCCCTTTCCATCCTCACCTGGTATGACTTGACCCGGGCCTCCATCTTCTTCGTCTTTCCGCCAATGTAGCTCCTGGTCCCCGCACATCTGTCCGGCTCCTTCAGAGGGTCGAAACCTATCTTGGTATTCTCGTTCTTTTCGGCCCATCTTGAGGATCTGTCCATGGAGCTCTTAAGCTTTCCGATCTCCTTGAGATGCTTCTCGTTTTCAGCTTTGGCGTGGGAATCCCTTCTCTCCTTATTCTCCCACCAGGTGGTAAAGTTACCTGAACCCACCTCCAGGTTCTTCCTGTTCAGTACTAGTACGTGGTCTATTACCGCATCAAGAAGATCCCTGTCGTGGGATACCAGGATAAAGCCTTTCTTGGAAGAAAGATACTCCTTTACCGTCTGCCTTGCCTCCGCATCCAGATGGTTGGTGGGCTCGTCGATAAGAAGAAAATCGTTGTCCCCGGAAAAGAGGACTGCCAGCATGAGTTTAGTCCTTTCACCGAAACTTAAAGTCCCGATGGGGCGGTACATAAGTTCCGCCGGGACCTTCAGGGCGGGAAGTTCCATAAGGACGCGCCACTCCTCGGTCATGGGCTTCCATCCTTCAAGAAGTTCGGACACGCTCTTTTCCAGATCGTCTTTTTTTATCTCATAGGGGAAATAATCGAAGAGTACATCTCCTCCGATAGATCCGGAGTATTCGTACTTTCCTCTCAGAAGGTCCAGAAAGGTAGTCTTTCCCTTTCCGTTCCTGCCGATAAACCCCAGCTTCCAGTCGGTATCGATATTAAATGAGACATTCTCAAATACGGGCTCCCAGCTGCCCTCATATGTAAAACCCAGGTTGTTTACGCTTATCTGTGCCATATATGCATCACCTCTTAACAAAAAACCTGTTTTTGCTCACGCGCAAAAGCAGGTTCACCGATATATCCGCATTTATGACAACTGCAGAAGGCATCGCATCACCAGACCAAGCGCACGAGAAAAACTCATGAATAGAGACAGAACGATCTGTCTTACTTACGCTCATCCGATCATGCGTTCTTCATTGCCTCACCTGTCGTCTAATGACGCCTTTCATCTTTTTACGTCCCGACTTTATCACAGAGGGCGGGAACCCGTCAATATGCAGGGAAAAGACAGCATATCAGAAATCGACCATAAAAATGACTGCATTAAATGTAGATTAAAATTATTATTTGATGTTAAAATCCAAAACGACTTTATTAATACCGGAGGGATCCTTATGGACAGAAAGATCCTTAAGCTTCTTATAATCAACCCCGGCTCCACTTCCACAAAAGTGAGCCTTTACGAAAACGAGACATCACTCTTTGAAGAAAACCTCTTCCACGATGCTCCCGAGCTTCTTAAGTTCAAGCATGTAAATGACCAGATACCTTTCAGGTACAACGTTATCCTGGATATGCTCAAAGGCCACGATATCGACCCCAAGGATATCGATATCTTCGTAGGCCGCGGCGGCTCTGCCTATACCCAGCCCGGCGGAGTTACAGTCATAGACCGGAAGCTCTATGAGGACACGGTGGCAGGAGTAGGCGGCAGCGAGCATCCTGCAAAACTGGGAGTCATGCTGGCCTGGAAGTTTTCACAGGAATACGGAAAAGATGCTTATACACTTAACCCCACCAATGTGGATGAGTACTGCGATCTGGCAAGGCTCACAGGTATAAAGGGCATCTACCGTTTCTCCCACTCCCACGTCCTCAACCAGAAGGCCGTGGCCCAGTATCATGCCCATAACGTTCTTCATAAGAGATACAGGGACAGTAACTTCATCGTTGCCCACATCGACGGCGGTATCACCGTAAGCGCCCACGAAAAGGGAAAGATGATCGACGGAAACATGGGTGCTGACGGAGAAGGCGCCTTCACTCCCACCAGGATCGGAAGCGTTCCCGTTCTGGCACTCCTGGACTATATCGAAGAGCATTCCGTAAGCGAAGTACGTCTTATGTGCTCCAGAGGCGGCGGATTCGTAAGCCTTTTCGGAACAGCTGATTCAGATAAGATCCACGCCCTCGTTGAGGCAGGAGATAAGAAGGCGACTCTTGTATGGAATACGATGATCTACCAGATCTGTAAGCAGATCGGCGAGATGAGCACGGTCCTTAAGGGAAATGTAGAAGGCATCCTCCTGACCGGCGGTCTTATGAGATTTAATGACGTTATCGAGACTATAAAAGAGCGCTGCGAATGGATCGCACCCGTAAGCGTATATCCCGGAGAGATGGAGCAGGATGCCCTGGCCCATTCAGTTCTGAGGGCCTTAGACGGTGAAGATCCCATCCTTACATATCAGGGCAAGCCCGTCTGGGACGGATTTGAAGGAATAGAATTCTGACAGGAAAGAGAGGAAACAGAAATGAGTCTTATTGAAAACGTAAAGATCAAGGCAAGAGCAGACATCAAGAAGATCGTACTTCCCGAGGGAGACGAGATCAGGACAGTTAAGGCTGCTTCCATCATCAGGGACGAGAAGATCGCTGTTCCCGTTCTTATCGGAGATCCTTCAAAAGTGGAAGCAACTGCAAAAGAGGCAGGCGCTGACATAAGCGGAATCGAGATCATCGATCCCCTTACATCAGAAAAGGCTGAAGGCTATGCATCTGCATTATATGAGATCAGAAAGAACAAGGGCGTCACTGAAGAAGATGCTAAGAATATCGTAAAGGATCCCATGTATTTCGGTATCATGATGGTAAAGACAGGAGATGCGGACGGTCTCGTATCCGGCGCAGTCCACTCCACAGGAGATATGCTCCGCCCTGCCCTTCAGATCATCAAGACAGCCCCCGGAACAAAGGTAGTATCTTCCTGCTTCCTTATGGACGGCCTTAAGGAAGATATCGGACATAACGGACTTCTGGTATATGCTGACTGCGTAGTAATGCCCTGTCCCACAGCTGAGGAGCTGGCCCACATCGCAGTATCCGCTGCAGGAACAGCTAAGAAGCTCTGCGGCATCGAAGAGCCTAAGGTAGCTCTTCTTTCCTTCTCCACCAAGGGAAGCGCAAAGCATGAGCTGGTCAACAAGGTAGCAGAAGCTGTAGAGATCGCCCATACCCTGGCACCGGATCTTGAGCTGGACGGTGAGATGCAGTTTGATGCTGCCATCATCCCCGAGATCGGCGCTTCAAAGGCAAAGGGAAGCAGCGTTGCAGGCCATGCCAACGTCCTGGTCTTCCCTGACCTTCAGGCAGGAAATATCGGATATAAGATCACCCAGCGTCTTACAGGCTGCGACGCGGTCGCAGTCCTTCAGGGTCTCGATAAGCCCTGTAACGATCTTTCAAGAGGATGTTCCGTTGAGGATATCGTAGCTACTGTAGCCCTTACGGCTGTACAGGCTCAGTGATCCTTACGGGGCCCTGTAAGTCCCAAGGCTCCTGCCACCAGGGGCGAGATAAGAACTGACACCACATAACTTATAAGGATAGAAGGGATAAGAAGCTTTCCCCATTGTCCGAGAAACATACCCGCAAACGGAGGTTTACCTTCTGCGGGTATCTTTGTATAAGCGATAAGTACATTTATAAGGCAGACTGTAAAGCTGCAGAAGATCGCGCTGATGACCGAGACCGGAAGGCAGTTCAGGAGCATGAACTTAAAGGAAGGAGGATTAGCCCCGGCCTTTGATGCCAGTCCTCTTCCCCATTTTCCCATAGGAAGGATCAGGGTGATGATAACTCCTGCGATTACCGACTCGAGGGCGTTGCTTATGTAAGTTACGGGAGCAGGGGGCATGGCGGCAAGCTGTTTTTCATCTGCGCCCTTAATGATGAGGAAAGCGGCCAGAAGTCCCATTACCAGAGACATGATCACTGCCATTACTATACCCATGAGCTTTTCTTTATTCTTCATTTCCCGCACCTCCGCTTTTGTTGTATAGATAATACAGCATCAGCTTATTTGTGTCACTTGATAAAAATATGTTGTCTTTTTTGTAGATACTCATGATTCTTATTTCCCCGCTTTTTATGAGATAATCATTCACGGAGGAGTATTTAGGAGGAACATATGAGAAAAAAGATGAGAAGCGTTGTCGCACTTATTCTTGCGGCAGCGTGTTTTTTTACCGCTTGTTCGGGCGGTCTCACCAAAGTAACAGGTACCGTTATCGAGGAAAACTTTGACGGTTCCACCAGGTACTGGCGCGAAAACGGCGACTGCAAGGTAACGGTCGCCAACGGAGAGGCACTGATCTCCGATCGAAAGACCAGTAACGCAGGAATTGAGTTTCCCTGCGATGCATTCAGGGGCAACACCATAAGTGTTACCGCATCAGTAAAGAGTGCCAACCCCAGCGTAAGGTTATCCCTCAGATATGAGATATACGGAAACATCTCCTATGTCACCATAGCTGAGGTCAACACTTTAGAGCATTCTTTCCTTCCCGTAATGGGAGATATCAACATACCGGCTAACGCTTCTGACCCAGTAGTCTATGTGGAAGCTACCGACGTTATGGACATAACCATAAGATCCATGAAGATCGAAGTTTCGGGAGATTATAACGACCTGACAAACACTCCCGTGGAAGAGCTTCAGGATCCTTCCGGATATGAGTCCCTTAAAGAACTCTATAAGGACTATTTCATGGTGGGTTCTGCTATCCCCGCCACAGTCATCGACAATCCCAACCCCGAGTTCCTTGAGCTGGTGAATGTGGAATTTAATTCCGTAACTCCAGAGAACGAGCTCAAGCCCGAGAACGTCCTTGACGCAGAGACCACCCTGGCTGATCCGGCAGCATACAATGAGTGCCCTGCCCTGGATTTCACTGCGGCAAAGCCCATACTGGACTACTGCCAGGAGAATGGCCTTAAGATGCGCGGCCATACCCGTATCTGGTATTCCCAGACACCTTCCTGGCTCTTCTTTGAGAACTACGATGTCAACGGAACTCTCGCTTCAAGGGATCTGATGCTCACCAGGATGGAGAACTACATCGACTCGGTCATGAACTGGTGCGAAGAGAATTATCCCGGTGTCATCTATGCCTGGGATGTAGTCAATGAGGCAGCCGGAGACAACGGCGGCATGAGGGACTGCTACTGGAAGATGACAGTAGGTGACGATTATGTGGAGAAGGCATTTGAGTTCGCAAGAGCACACGCGCCTTCAGGAGTCCAGCTCTTCTATAATGACTACAATTCCTATTCGCCCCAGAAGCAGCAGGTTATCATCGACATGCTCACTCCCGTCGCCGAAGCAGGCAATATCGACGGTATGGGAATGCAGAGCCATATCTCCAGCGGACTTCAGCCTGACAGTTTTATCGAAGCCATGAACAGATATGCAGACGAGCTGGGTGTGGTGATCCACATTACGGAACTGGACGTTTCCGCTCCCCCTTCCGCCAACCCCTACTACGACCAGGGTGTATACATGAAGTCTCTTTTCGAGGCCATCATCGATGCTGTAGATAACGGAACTCCCCTGGAGTGCGTTACCTTCTGGGGACTTACAGACGACATGTCCTGGAAGTCTTCGGAGCTTCCCCTGCTGTTCTACGGAAATCTGGCTCCCAAGCCTGCCTTTGAGGGCGTAGTCTGCGCCATCAGTGGCGGCGATGTAACAAAGCCTGACGACTATGTGGAAGTGGAAGCCGACTTTACTCCCATCGTGGAAGACTACGAGGATCAGGAGTATATCGGCGGTCCCAGATACAGTTCCAACCAGGCCATCGTCGGAAATGCCTATAACGGAGATTACTGTCTTGAGAACTCCGGAGGATCCGCTTCATATGACGGATATTCCATTGATATCTCCCGCTTCATCGGACAGAGCATCCACTTCTCATTTGCCGTCAAGTCAAGTGCTGATATGGTGTCCTTCACGGCCGATATCGACGGCTCATGGCCCCATCTTTATGAGGCAGATACATCAGGCGGAGACTGGGTCTTCGTTGAAGGCGACTATCAGGTGCCTTCAGGAATGACCAACCTGAGCGTATACTTCGAAAGTTCTGATACGAGTAATTTCTATCTGGATGACCTGACCATAGAAGTCAACGAATAAAAGACCAGCCGGGGCAGATGCTCCGGCTGTTTTTTCTTCATTTATTATTTCATGGCCTGCAGTTTCTCATTCATCTTTCTGGCTTCGCCTCTGTAATAAGCCATAAACAGGAACCAGATGATAAAAGCTGCAGCGATCTGGCCCAGAAGAAGAAGGCAAAATTTTACCGGTGTATCAGCAAAGCTCATCCATCCCACGAGGTAAGAAGCTGTTGTATATACTATGCATCCTATACCCATATGGATCAGGACCTGGACAGGTCTCGGGATCCTTTCGTTATCGTATATAACAGAAGGGACTCCGAATCCCAGGCCTATGGCCACACAGCCCAGGACCATCTTTGTAAAACTATATCCGTCCATGCTGAAGGCGCCCTGCCCTTTGATATCAAATACTATACCCACTGCACAGAAGATGGCCAGGGCAATTCCGATGCTTATTACCGTACTCTTCACTATCTGCTTAAACATATCTTTTCTCCTTATAACCCCAGATAACGCTTGAATTCCGGAAGATACTTTCTGGATACATAGTCTTTACTTCCGTTTCTAAGTTTCAGAAGGACAGTCCCTCCAAACCCGGGCTCTATCCTGTCCAGGTAGGAAAGATTGACTAAAGTGCTCTTGGATATCTGCATAAAGCCTGCTCCAAGAAGATCACTTATCTCATATAATCTCTTCCTGGAAAAATACTTATCTTCCCTTCCGTAGATCACCGTATCCTTATCCTCCACCCTGACCATATAAATCTCTCCGGGTCTCAGGATAACGATATCGTCTTTATACTGTGCCGTGAGAAGATGTGCCTCATCCCCCTCCAGGAGCTTTGAGGCGCGGCGGACTTCCTCCGTCATCTTATCCGTATAGATCACGGCATGTGTCTCTTTATTTTCAGGCGAGATATCAATATTAACCCTCATTGATCATTCCCCCGTAAACAGTTTGAAAACATCATACAACATTACTGCCCCTGACAGCAAAGATCCAAAGTTCTATAAAGAACATGAAGATGGTTGATATGAGAAAACCTACCATAAAGATGTGATGGACTACTGCGAAAAAGATGATATAGGCGATTATTGCCAGCATATAAAATGAGCAGAAAAGGTTCCATCCCCTGCCTTTGAAAAATCTTGAGAACATATCTGTTACCTCCCTTGTGTTTGATGACTGCATCATACATCGGAGGATATATCCCTGTCCCCCAAAGTGAGGTAAGTGGCAGAAATCGGAAGGTAAAATGCAAAAATACGGCGTTTTTCAGACCAGCATCTTAAGAAACTCCGCCTTGGGAACGGGCTTTGAGAAATAAAATCCCTGAAGGTAATCTACGCCCAAGGACTGGAGAAGATCTATCTGTGCCTTTGTCTCAACGCCCTCCACCAGGATCTTCTTTTTAAGCTGGTGGATCATCCTGATGTTGTTCTCAAGAAGGATCTTTCCGATCTCGCTCTTCTCAGCCTCCCAGAGGATGCTCTTATCTATCTTGATGCAATCCAGGTTCATGGCGGCCAGGGCTTTCATATTTGAATAACCTGTCCCGTAGTCATCCATTGCAAAACGGAATCCGTCCTGCTTAAGTTCATTGATAGCATCGTTCATCAGTTCATAACTTGAGGCTGAAACAGATTCAGTGACCTCAAAACTGATCAGCTTTTTATCCACACCGCTCTCTTCCACCATTCCGTTGATCCGCTCGACAAATCCGGGCTTCATGAACTGAAGCACCGACAGATTGATGCTTATGACCCCGATCTTATTGTCATAGAGTTTCTCCTCGTTAATGGTCCTGCATACATCCAGCAGCACATGGTCGTCAACCGCATCTATAAGACCGATGCTCTCGGCCACGGGGATAAACTCGTCGGGGAAGAGCATGCCCATCTTATCATCGTGAAGTCTTACAAGAGCCTCTGCTCCATATAAAGTCTTACCGTCGTTCAGATAGATGGGCTGGTAGTATACTTCGAAAAGGCCCTCCGCAAGTCCGTGGGCGATAGACTTCTCTACGGCGGAATCCCTGAGTATGAGCTCCAGGTCATCGCCTGCTATAATGCTCTTATTCTCGCCGGAAGTCTTGGCATAGTCGAACATGTAAAGAGCTTCGTTAAGGCTTTTTACCTGTTCCGGAATATCGGCGATTATTATGGATGAAGAAAGCAGTACAAAGTTATCCACCAGCTGCCAGGGTTTTTTAAACCTCTCGTTTATCTTTTCCGCCAGGCCGGACACATTACTGTTTTTCCCTTCAAAGACCAACAGGACAAAAGTCCTTCTTCCGATCCTGTAGATATTATATTTCTCGTGGACAGTCTCCAGGAACTCCGACACTTTCTTCTCCACCAGCTCCATACTGTCAGCGCCCCGTTTCCTGGTAATGATCTCCGGAGTGTTTATCCTGAGGCACAGGGCATGAAGATGCACCTGATGGATGATATAGCTGCCCAGATCCATGATGAAGGCCTTCCTGTTATAAAGCCCTGTCTCACTGTCCAGACGGTCATCCTCGTTTTCGACGATCATCATGACGCCCGTAAGACCTATGGCCTCGGCAAAAAGCTCAACTTTGACTTTAGAGAAGATAAGCTGGATGATGATGCCTGCGATGGAAAAAGATGCAAACATCAGTATTCCGGTCCTTCTCTTGACAGTAAGGGAACTCCAGGATGAGGTAAGGTACCGAAGGGACATTGCAAGATAGAAAGCAGCTGCCAGATATATGAGCATTTCACCCCAGTTGCGCCTGAACTGAAGATCTGCATCGATATAGTATACCCACTTGGTGAGAGGATTTATGATGGCCATAGTTTCCGTTATGGCAAAGACCACGAAATAGATGATATATCTCTTTTTCTGTGAAGACCTGAAAACGGCGCCGCATACATGTGAAACATAGAAGAAGAACAGAGGCGCCAGTGCCGTATGGAATACAAAATAGAAATATCTGGCGATCTCACTGTAGAGGACCGCGTTTTCAGATACCTGTCTGTAGGGTGAGAAGAATGCCGATATGGTGTTGGAGGCGCCGTTTACCGCAACTGTAATAAGAAGCAGAACGAACAGCCTGTTCTGCGTCTTCCCCATCCTGTCCTGGACACTGATAAAACAGATATTCGCAAGACAGATAAACATAGCGGCCGCCGCCAGCGCGAACGACAAGTTATACAGTTCTTCCATTTTCCCCCTCACGACCTGTTAAAGTCTTATATTATTATACCACAGGAAGACAAAAAGGGCCCTCTGGGGACCCTTTAAGAGATAATATCCGTTAACTGTCTCAGTTTGAGAGCATATCATATGCCGAATCAAAGAAGAGTATCTCTCCGGGCATTGAATTGATCATCTCCAGCCACTCGCTGTTATATTCATACATCCAGTCATAATAATAGACGGGATCGATCATAAGGACATCAGTA
This sequence comes from Clostridiales bacterium, assembly GCA_017612755.1. GTDB lineage: Bacteria > Bacillota > Clostridia > Saccharofermentanales > Saccharofermentanaceae > Saccharofermentans. Next base: position 516 of record JAGAFH010000008.1, on the reverse strand, counting down.
AGGCTGTCTACATATGCTTCCCTTGCGGAATCATATTCTTCCTCCGATATCTCGCTGTCGTTGAGATAATATGTATCTACATAAAAGTATTCTGTGCCTGAATCATCGAGACGGCCTTCGTCATGATAGGCATTCATAAGTGTCAGTTCAAAAGTGCTGACAGAATACTCATCCACATACGTATCCCAGTCCTCATCTCCTCCATCTGAGAAGACGATAAGATTTCCGTTATCAGCTATGAAGATATCCGTTCCAAATCCGCCTCCGGCATTTACAACGGCATTTTCAAATGTCTTCATGCAGACCGCTTCATCTTCAAGAGGATCATAGGTATAGATGGCGATATTGGCATATATGGCGAATCCGTCATATTCTTCCGGAGCATACTCAAAGATGAGCTCGGGAAGACCATCTCCTGTTATATCCCTGTAAGTGATACTGGGGACCTGCTGATCGTAAAGTATTCCATTCTCGAATGAACGGATCTGGTCCTCATAATCATTAAGAACATACAGA
>JAGAFH010000106.1 GCA_017612755.1 Clostridiales bacterium | reverse complement strand
TCCTTAAATAAACTAAATCAGTATAGTTATATAAGAAAACAATCTTACAGACAAGTTTTATAAAGTTTCTTTCAGATGTCTTTTATTGTCATACATGCGCTGGTCAGCTGTCTGCTCCACCATCTCAGGGTCGTCCGTTCCGGCATTATACTCCGCATGCCCATATGCGATAACAAGAGGGACTTCGTGCTTATATTCCCCGTTATATCTCTCGATAAGTTCCTTAAACAGCTTAATGGCTTCATCCATATCCTTTACTGGATCGTCGCCACCAAGTATGGAGAAGAACTCGTCTCCTCCGATCCTGAAACACTCTCCGAACTTTCCAAAGCTTCCTTTTATAACATCGGCAGCCGCTTTGATCCTGATGTCACCTTCTTTATGTCCGAAGTTATCATTGACCTGCTTTAAGTAATTGATATCGAACTGGACAAAAATATACTTTCCCTTACCCGATGCCTTGATCTCACTTTCCGATTCGTTAAAAGCCAGCCTGTTTGGAAGACCCGTAAGTGAATCGATATGAGCCAGCCTGTCCTTAAGTTCCGCCTCCATTCCCTTCTTGCTCATCTCCATATAATTCTGGATCTCGTAAAGGGTAAGGATGACTGTAAAGAATACAAGACCTATCCTGGTGACCCTGGCAACATCTCCTTCGTTTCCGGTATAGTATCTCATCATGTCCGCAGATCCCGTCAGTACGAGTATGCCGAAAGAAACGAGAAGGAATATATATCTTCTGTCTTTTGTCTTATTGGCATTCATCCCCTTAAAGACCATATATGCGCACATGGCCATTCCGGTAAGTATCACCAGGTGTGTAAAGATCAGCATATCGGAATAGTCCTTCCTTCCCGTAAGGACCATAAAGAAAACAGCGGCGATATTTACCATAGACAGCAACAGTTCTATCTTCACCAGGATGCTGTTCATATGGCCGGTATAAACAGCACAGAAAATCATGGCGGGGATCGGCAGCAACATCAGTGATACTACCTCAAGGACCCTGGGAATGGCAGAGTTTCCATATACCGCTTCGAAAACATAAGTACCGGTATTGGTCCACAGAGATAAAAGGATGATAAGTGTACCGAGTGAAACAGTCTCGGCAAGTCTTTCACTCCTGATATCCACCGCAAATCCCAGGAGCACCAGGAATATCCCGGCCGTAAACACCAGAAAGCTCACCTGGAAACTGCCAAAATTACCGGAAAGGATCTTTCCGATATAGGAAGAGCTGTCTGTGATCTGCATATTTTCGAAGAGGGGCTGGTGGTCATATCTGAGCACATCAAAAACGATCTCCAGGTCACTGTTTTCCTCTACCCCCGGGATATTGACCGTATGGATATAATTGCCGTAGTACTTGCCGTACAAAGGCGTCATGAAAGGATGAAAATCATATATGATCTGTCCATCCAGATAGATATAGAAAAAACAATCGCGGCTGATAAAACAAAGTGAACCGGAAGCTGATTCTTCCCTGGTGACCGTCCTGTGGATGGACATATAGTTATCGCTTTCCCTCACGTCATTTAAGTCAACGGAGGAACCATCCTCATATACCCACCCATTGGTGATATCGATCACAGGCCGCTCTATATTACCGTCATCCATCCTGAAGAACAGCACCAGGATTATAATGGCGAAAACGAGAAAACATACTATGAGATTAATGTCAGTCATCAATCGTTTCATAGGTTCCCCTCCGAAATGACCCGCTTATATTTTAAATCTTCCGGAGATCAAATTCACCCACAAACTTCAGTTGTTACAGATTATTTATAAAATAAGGTATAATCGAAAAAGGTCTAAAGCTGAAAGAGAGGGTATCTGATGTCAGATAAAAAGAGCCGTTCCATTAAACTCACACCATCGGCGGTCTGCCTGATCGCAGCTCTTTTCCTGCTTTATTCTCCATTCTTCAATATGACCGCGATCAGCAACTATATGGGAGATACCATGATCCAGACAAAGATCGGTCTGGACATGATCGCCCAAAAGGGACTTATCCTCACAGATATCTACAGCTGGCACGAAGGTCTCAACTGGTATCCCCACGAAGAAGGCTGGTATTTCCTACTGGGTCTGTCTTACAAGCTCTTCGGTCTCTTCGGGATAATAGGAGTTGCGGCAGTCATCAACTATGCCATAGCTGCAGCAGCTTTCAGGAAAGACTATAAGGATGGTATCCACCCTTTTATCATCCTTCTCAATGCAGCTGTAGCAAGATATCTTTCCTTTCCTAATTATCTGGCAAGGCCGACTCTGATGTCTCTTCTTCTCATCACTTTTTTCCTGCTGATCGTCTTAAGCGACAAGAACATAATATTCAAGAGCATCTCATTCGTTGTTGCATCATTTATCTTTTCCTGGATGCACGGGGGAATGGTCCCAGTCTTCTTTGCGATCCTGATCGTACTGATAGTGATCGAGTTTATCTTCAGGGAATTTCGAAACGGCCTTTTCTACATCGGCGCCGGCATTCTCGGATTTGGCGCATCGATCCTGAATCCTATCGGGATCAAGGTCTGGACATATGCTTTTCTTCAGACAAAAGGCACAGACTATATGAGTATAGTCGAAGAGTGGAATCCGAAGACCTTCTCCATTCCTGAGATCGTACTTATCCTCCTTCTTCTGATCGGATTTGCGGTAAACGACAAGATGAGAGATTTTGACAAGAAGACCATTACCAAGCTTCTCATGTTTCTGATGTTCCTCATCATCTCCTGTAAATACTGCCGCTTCATGAACTATGTTGCATTGATGATCATCCTCTTCGGAGCAGAGGAATATTCCTGCCTGCTGGACTGGATAAATACCAATGTTATCAGGATAAAAAAAGAAAACATCCAGATCAGCGGCTTTTCATATTATGTAATAACGGCCTTTGCAATTGGCTTTGCCGCCTTCAATATAACCACGTCCCTTTTGACATATTTCCCTACAAATACCATGTCTGATATAAGCGCTCTTGCCGCTTATGATGAAGACGCAGCCGGGTTTATAAAAGACAAAGGTTATAAGAAGATCTATAACTCGTTCAACACCGGATCATGGCTTACTTTCTATGATGTTAAAGTCCATATCGATAACCGGGCAGATCCCTATATGGGAGAGTATTCAGGAACAGATCACCTGAGGGGCAAGATGCAGATCATGGATCTGGACGGAATGGATGCCTTCGTAAACGAATACCATCCCGATGCGGTCCTCCTTGAGCTTGATCCGGGATATGCGGATTACCTGATCGAAGACTTCGAAGGATCCGGAAGATATACCCTGGTCTACGACAATACGGTCACTTCCACATACGACGACACCACAATCCGCTGGCTGGTCTTCGAGTGCAACTAAGATGTACCTGTGACTGTACCTGTAAATGACGCTTCAAGTGCATTATCAGGTACAAATGGCGATTATTACCTGTAACTGTACCTGAAAACCCGGTTTCAACCCGGTTTACAGGTACATAGGAGAATCCGGGCGGGCCGGACCGGAATTGTATCTACCCCTGTATCTATTTTTAGCATTTCAAGCGCATAAGTAGATACATTTGCCCAAATGTATCTACCCTATGTATCTGCTTTGGGCGTTTCACGCACTAAAGTAGATACATTTCGCCGAAACTAAAAGGACCGCCCCGGATGGGACGGTCCTTTTGAAGTTTTTGCTTTATCTCTTACTTGATATCAGCGTGGAAATCCTGAAGGGCCTTAACGCCGAGATGTGTATTGTTCTTCAGCGCCTTGATACCTTCAGCGGAAGCCTTGGCGGCAGCCATGGTAGTCATATAAGCAACCCTGTGCTTAATAGCTTCCTTACGGATGTAGCTGTCGTTATGGATACTCGTCTTACCGGCAGGAGTATTGATGATAAGATCGATCTCTCCGTTTGCGATAAGGTCGGTGATGTTGGGTCTTCCCTCATAGAGCTTCTTGACCTTTGTGGCAGGAATACCGTCGGCCACGATCATGTCATATGTACCGCCTGTGGCAAGGATCTTAAATCCGATCTCGTTAAATGCTCTTGCAACATCGAGAAGATCTACCTTATCTCTGTCGCATACGGAAAGAAGGACTGTTCCCTCAAGAGGAAGAACGTTCTTTGTTCCCTCCTGTGCCTTATAGTAAGCCTCACCGAAGTTGGGAGAGATACCAAGGACCTCACCTGTGGATCTCATCTCAGGTCCTAAGACAGGGTCTACTTCCTGAAACATATTGAAGGGGAATACAGCTTCCTTGACACCGTAGTGGTTGATCTTTCTGTCGTGAAGCTCAGGTACCGGTGAAGGTCTTCCCGTGATGGGAGCAGTCATGATCTCGGTTGCGACCTTTACCATGTTGATAGCGCAGACCTTGGATACAAGGGGTACTGTTCTACTTGCTCTGGGGTTAGCCTCGAGAACATAGACTACATCGTCTTCAATGGCATACTGCATGTTCATGAGACCTCTGACGTTCATCTCGATCGCGATCTTCTTTGTATATTCCTTGATAGTATTGACCTGCTTCTCGGAAAGGTTCATGGAAGGAAGGATGCAGGCGGAGTCACCGGAGTGGACACCTGCCAGCTCGATATGCTCCATGACAGCGGGAACGAAGCAGTGCTCACCGTCGGAGATGGCATCAGCCTCACACTCTGTAGCATGGTGCAGGAACCTGTCGATAAGGATAGGTCTGTCAGGTGTAACGCCTACAGCTGCAGACATGTAGACTCTGAGCATCTCATCGTCGTGGACGACTTCCATTCCTCTACCGCCGAGAACGTAGGAAGGTCTTACCATTAC
>JAGAFH010000105.1 GCA_017612755.1 Clostridiales bacterium | reverse complement strand
CATGATAAATGATGATACAGTAATGAAGAGGATCTCTTTCCCTGTGATATCCGATATGGGATCTTTGGTAAAGACGTCATCCTTTATCCTGCTCTTTATGAACGTGAGTATAAAGTACGATAAAGCGGTACAAAGGAGCAGGACGAAACCTGCCGGAACCGGGGATGACAGATAAAGCCATGTCAGTCCTCCGGCAAAAAGCGAAAGAAAAAAAGAAACAGCAAGAAATACAGGATCGATGCTTATTTTTCTCGTATGGTCGTTCATAAGCACATTCTAACATATCAGGCACACCTTCAGTTGCTAACTTAAGGGATAAATGATAAATTCGATACATGAAGACGTGAGGGGCATATAATGGACTCATTTTTTGAAATACTTAAGAGAGCATGGAAAAACCTGAAGACCCGTTACTTCATGAACATAATGGTAGTCTTCCTGGTGGGCGTGATCGTCAGCGGTTACGCTTTCAGTTCCAACGGCAATAATAATACGGTGGGAAGGAGCATCGGTTCGGATTCCGCTTCTATCATCGAAGACCTTCTCAACGGCCAGCAGCTCTTTAATATAAATACCACTCCCCAGACCACAGGAAAGAAATATACAAAGGGCGTTATATCCGTATTCGTCAACCAGATGACCGATTCCGGATCCTTCTTCTTCGGTATCGTCAACGGCATCAATACCATCGTCTTCAAGAACAAGATCGCCGCTTCAGTAACGATCTTTGTCGTCGATCTTCTGATCCTTCTGATGTTTATCTTCGTCAGAAATGTCCTGAGGGTAGGCATGTGCCGTTTCTTCATGGAAAAGAGAAGATATACCCAGACAAAACCCGATAAGATCCTCTTTGTCTATAAGCACGGCAAGACCGGCAATGTGGCAAAGACCATGTTTCTCAGATCTCTCTTCCAGGTCCTGTGGGATCTTACCATCATAGGCGGCATCATAAAGAGATATGAATATATGATGATCCCCTATATCCTGGCCGAGAATCCGGAGATAGACTGGAAGACAGCATTTAAGATCTCAAAGCAGATGTCAAAAGGGGAGAAGATGAAAGTGTTCCTTCTGGATCTGCCCTTTATCCTCTCCTATCTTGTAAACTCCTTCACCTTTAACCTTCTTGCCGTATTCTTCGTGGATCCTTACAGGGAGTGCGTTTTCGCCGAAGCCTATATGTCCCTTCGAAAGAACAGGTATAAGGTCATCGACGACTATGCAAGGCTTAAGGACACGAACCTGGCAACAGAGACAGTTTATAACGACGTTTATCCCGATTATGCATATTTCATCAAGCCCCTGGAAAAGAGAAAGTGGATCACCATAGACTACGACAGGAACTATTCCTTCGTTACATATGTACTCTTTTTCTTCTCCTTTTCTTTCGTAGGCTGGTTCTGGGAAGTCTTCTATACACTTCTTAACGAAGGTGTCCTGGCCAACAGGGGAACGATGCACGGCCCCTGGCTTCCCATCTATGGTGTAGGCGGACTTATCATCATCTGGGGACTCCGCCCCTTAAGAAAGAATCCCTGGCTCATGTTCATAGGTGCCTTTGTAGCCTGCGGAGCCCTGGAGTATTTCACTGCCTGGATCCTGGAAGTCCTCTTTGATACAAAGTGGTGGGACTATACCGGTTATTTCCTTAACATAGACGGCAGGATCTGTCTTGAGGGACTCTTTGTCTTCGGTCTGGCAGGCGTAGCATTTACATATGCTTTTGCGCCTCTTCTGGACAATCTTTACAGGAAGGTAAAGCCTTCGGTCAAAAAGCCCGTCTGCATAGTCCTGGGAGTACTCTTCATAGCAGATCTGATCTGGTCTGCCATGGCTCCCAACACCGGATTCGGCGTAACCTACGACGAAGGCGGTATGGGCACCTCTTATCTTGAGGAAGAGGTCTGATAATTAGAACAAAAACCACCCCGGATGTGTTAAAATCATCTTATCTATCCGATCGGAGGTTCACATCATGGAAGTTAAGTTTTATCGCTGTAAGCATTGCGGAAATATCATCATCAAAGTAGTAGACAGCAAGGTTCCCGTAGTCTGCTACGGAGAGAAGATGGAAGAGCTTATCCCTGCATCAGTTGATGCTGCAGTTGAGAAGCATGTGCCTGTCATCGAGATCAAGGACGGAGTCGTTTATGTATCTGTAGGATCAGTCGCCCATCCCATGACCGAAGAGCACTATATCCCTCTCGTAGTCCTTGAGACTACTGCAGGAGTTCAGATCGCTGAGCTTCATCCCGGTGATGAGCCCAAGGCAGTCTTCTCTATGGTACCGGGAGCTGAGATCATAGCAGCATATGCATACTGTAATCTTCACGGACTTTGGAAGTCATAATAAAGAAAACAGCATAACAGGACCCTCTGTCAGCCGGCAGAGGGTCTTTTCATTTAGAAGATATCACGATATAATGTCAGAGTTTAAATGACGGGGTGTAGCGCAGTTGGTAGCGCATCTGCTTTGGGAGCAGAGGGTCGCACGTTCGAATCGTGTCACTCCGACCAAAAAGTCCCGGTGCCATAAAGGCGCCGGGACTTTTGATCTGGATAAAAAGCTGATCTTATTTTCTGAAAGTTACGATAGCTACACCGGCAAGTCCTACAAGAAGGATCACCACGCCGATGATCATTACCATCTTGGGGCTGTCCTGGGATACTACTACCAGCTCATAGTGGGATGCTTCGATCTCTGAAGAGGTGAAGCCCATATCTTCCAGATATTCCTCGTGGAATCCGATCTGGTCGTTGTCCAGCTTCTGGACGATACCGTCGATGTGGATAGGGTCGGCCTCGACTTTTTCAGTATTTCCGATCCACCACTGATATGTGGCTTCACAGAGATCGTCATAAAGATAGAACTCCTTGGGCTTTGAAGCGTTGATCCCGATAACGTCCGTGATCTCGTAAAGTCCGTCTGATCCCTGCTCCAGCTTGGGATATGTATACTTTCTGGATCTCTCGGATCCGTCCTCTGTGGTGGTGGTGAAGTAATCCAGGATATATTCCATATCCATCTCTACGTGAGCGCCTGTCTCCAGTTCGCTCCAGTCCGTGTCAGGATCGCTCAGGTCGATAGCCTCTTTACTGAGGGCAGAGGATGTTCTTGCGCCCCAGAAAATGACGACACCGCCAAGGACCATGATGAAGATCCATCTGATATAAGCCATTATCTTTTTCATTATCTTTCCTCCGTACAGAAAAAACTTTTTATATTTTATCATAATGATACATTTTTGAAACAAGGGAAGTTTTGGTATACTCCCCTGTATGAAGGCGTATGAATACATTAAGGGCCTGTCCCCCATGAAAAAGACAGTCCTTTTCCTGCTTTTGTCCATTGTGGCAGGGCTCCTTTATTATGTCTTCATAAAGGTCACGGGATTTGCCTTCCCCTGCATGATGTACGAACTCACGGGACTTAAGTGCCCTACCTGCGGAATAACCCATATGTTCCTTCATATGGCCCAGCTGGACTTTAAGGCCGCCTTTGAGGACAATCAGTTCGTCTTCCTGACCTGGCCTCTCAGCGGCCTTGAGATCCTTTATGTCTTCTATAAGAGCGTAAAAGGGGAGAAGATCCCCAAATGGAATTACATATTTATCTATATTTTAGTTGGAATTGCAATTATTTTTTGTATAATAAGAAATGTAGATATTATCTACAATTCTTAATTAAGGAGAGAGTATATGGAAAATCAGGATTATGCTTATACACCCGAAGCTGCTATAGACGCTAAGGATCCCGGTGACGGCAAGGCAACATGGTCTATGATCTGCGGTATCGCAGGTATCGTTCTTTGCTGCTGCGGCCCTCTCGGCGTTGCTGCTTTGATCCTTGCTATCCTTGCTAAGAAGGAAGGCAATACAAGCGCAAAAGCTACAGCAGGTCTTGTAATGGGTATCATTCTCGTTATCCTCTGGCTTATCAACCTTGTTTACATGTTTGGTTTCGGCGGATACGATCAGTATATGGACATGATGAATCAGTACATGTAATCTGAAGAAATGATCGATTAAGAAGAGCTGTCCTCCGGGGCAGCTCTTTTTTATACGAGGGACACAAAAAAACGGCTGTCACATGACAGCCGCTCTTTGTTTTAAATAATGATCTGATTATTTAATGAGTGTAACCTTGTCGCCGATGATGGGAAGAGTATGCATCTCGCCCTTGATAGCAGCGATAAGAGCCATGATCCAGAAGATGAAGATGGCAAGTCCGAGAAGAACGCCAAGGATCCATCCAAGGATCGGGATTACACAGATGATACTAACGATGATACCTGCGATGGAAAGGAGGATACCGTTGTTAACGTGATTCTTAACGAATGCGTGATCCTTCTCAGGAGCTACAAGAAGTCCGATAAGCCACAGAATTCCGATGTAAGCCAGAATCGCAAATACTTTATCGTTGCCTACGGGTGCAGTGCTGGAAGCGCCGCCATCGATGATAGGCTCATAGTTTTCATTTTCCATATAAAAAGCCCTCCGTTTTTATAAACTATAAATTATATTATCACATATAGATTTTTTTGTCATAATATTTATAAAAAAACGGATTATCTTTTGATTAGAGGTGTATTACATGAAGGTTTCAAGGTACAAAAAGGAAGACAGCATCACCTACGCACTGGGCGCTACAGTAGTTATGGAGTTCCTGATAAACCGCCCGGAACAGGTGGAGGGTGTAATACTTCACCCCAAGTTCGACTCTGAGGATACCATCAGAAAGATAGAGGACATAACGAAAAGATACAGTATCCCAGTAACAACCGAGGAGAAGGCCTTCAATATCCTCTCCCAGAAGGAGAACTGCTTTGTAATAGGTGTTATAAGAAAAGTAAAAGGGGAGATAGAGGAGGGGAACCATGTGGTGCTGGTAAATCCTTCCAATGCAGGGAATTTCGGCACCATAGTCAGGAGCTGCGCCGGCTTCGGCATAAAGCAGATAGCGGTGATCCCTCCGGCAGTGGACCATTTCGACCCCAAGACCGTCAGAGCCTCCATGGGAGCCGTATCCAGGGTAAATATCGAAGTCTTCCCGTCTTTTGAGGACTATAGCAGAAAGTTCCCGGGGAACAACTACTACCCCTTCATGCTGGATGGCAGTGTCCTTCTTCAGAAGACAGAGATAAAGGAGCCCTGCTCCCTTATCTTCGGTAACGAGGCCACCGGCCTTCCGGAGGAATTCTCGAAGATAGGACAGCCCGTCAGGATCGAACATACGGACAATATAGACAGTCTGAACCTGCCTATAGCGGCAAGTATTGCCTTATATGAGGCTACAAAGGGTGTTTTCGGTTAAATTCCTATTGCGCTGAAAATACAAACATGATAAAATCACTCGGTGCATTAAAAGAAATCCGAACGATGGAGGTGAAAATAAGATGCCTAACATTAAGTCAGCGATCAAGCGTGTCAGCGTTACAGAGAAGAAGACAGCTGCAAATAAGATGAAGAAGAGCCAGATGCGTACTGAGATCAAGAAGGCCAGAGCTTCCGTTGCTTCAGGTGAGAATACGGCAGAAGCTTTGAAGGATGCCCAGAAGACTCTCGACAAGGCTGCCCAGAAGGGTTACATCAGCAAGAATGCAGCAGCAAGAACAAAGTCACGTCTTGCAAAGGCAGCAGCTCAGGAAAAGTAATCCCGACTGACAAATAAGACTTTATGACCGCCGTTCACCGGCGGTTTTTTGTTACCACTTTTCGTAAATGTGATATCATACTTTCGTAAACAATAAACTTTGGAGGATAAGACAATGAAGATATGTCCCGAGTGCGGCGCACAGATCGAAGACAGCGTAAGGTTTTGTACCAACTGCGGAGCTTCCCTGGCTGATGCCGTTATAGAGAAGGCAGAAGAGGCTGTGGAGGAAGCAAAGGAAGAAGCTTCTGAGACGGTAGAAGAAGTAAAAGAGGCTGTGGAGGAAGTTTCCGAGACAGTAGAAGAGACTGTTTCTGAGCCTGTAGAAGAGGTCAAGGAAGCTGCTGCTGAGCCCATCGAGGTGATCGAGACGGCTCCCAAGGCTGATACAGCACCTATCGCTCCCATAGCTCCCGTAAATAATGATTACTCTTCCGGTTCTTCCTACTCTGCTCCCAGGGCCGGGTTAGGAACTGAGAGAAATCTTGTTTTATGCATCATCCTTTCTATCGTTACGTGCGGTATCTATTCTCTTTACTGGGTCTATGTGCTCAATAAGGAACTTAACGAACTGGCAGGGGAGAAGGAATATACAGACGGCGTACTGGTAATCATCTTCGGTATCATCACCTGTGGTATCTATATGTTTATCTGGAACTTCAGGATGGGCGAGAGAGTTGATAAGATCAACGGAAAGACTGATGGAAATTCAAATATCATCTTCCTTATCCTTGCTATCTTCGAGCTCGCGATCGTCAACTATGCCCTTATGCAGGATACGATCAATAAAGCAGTAAAGAATGGCTGATAAGGATCAGGATAAGAAAAGGCTTTCCGGGAAGATCCGCATATATCTTGCGGTACTTGCCGGGGGTGCAGCTTATCTTATCTGGGTCAGGCTTACGGGACTTGGTATCCCGTGTCCAATAAGGCTTATAACAGGGTGGAAATGTCCCGGGTGCGGCATTACCACCCTGTTCGTACGTCTGGCTCAGGGAGATATTGCCGGAGCATATGAGGCTAACTCATTTCTCCTGATGACTTTTCCTTTCCTCATTGTGGAACTTATCTGGGCAGAATATTCTTCCTCAAGGAAGGTTACTGTCAGTAAGTGGGCAGAGGGGATAAATATAGTAGCGGGGATCATATATCTTGTGGCACTGATCGCCTTCGGAGTATTTAGAAATATCTGCCCTTCCTTATTTTGAGATGACAGGAGGGATCTCCCACTCGTAGTCCCTCTTAAGTCCAAGAAGAGCGGCCTGGATGTTATTGGCCCTAAGATCCATGGTGAACTGCTTTTTGAGCCTTTCGTTTGAAGAGTAGAGCTCCAGGGCATCAGAGCAGTTGTGTATCAGGGGAAGCCTGGCGCATTTTCCCATTATCTTAAGGCAGTATCTGCCTTCTCTCGTAGATCCAAGTATCCTAATATATTGAAGATGTTTTTCTTCTTCCACATAGTCCTTTGACTGTCCCATGAGAAGGGAAGTCATGGCCCTGTAGATCCTGGGCATGGTGAAATGTTTTGTGGCCAGTTTTTCCGAGACGGAGCTGAAACCGCTGCTCTTTGCCGAATCCAGGGAATTTCGTATATGTCCCTCAAGACCGTCTCCCATGTAGGCAAAGCCTGACATATCGGGCGTTCTTTCCACTTCCCGGCAAACGCTTCCCATATAGCTTTCCGTGTCTGCCATACGGCAGTATCCTCCCAGTGATGAAAGGTATGTAGCCAGAGCCTTGTCCGGGATCTTTCCCATAAGTTTGTCAGCCACCTCTGATACAGAGTCTTTGTTTTCGAGAGAATAGATATCTTCCCTGATGGCGGTGGCAGAACTGTCCAGAGTCCGCTTTATCATGTGGATCTTAAAGCCTGCTTTCTGGCTCCTGATCTCTTTTATGTAGTCCAGGGCCAGGATGGAATTGGGCTGCCTTAAGGTGTCTTTTATGAGCTCTTTCTTTTCTTCCGTTATGTCTTTAAAAGTTGCTGTAAGAGCCTCGCTCCTGGCGGCAGGGAAACTCATGCCCGATGCCAGACATTCCTTCAGGATGTTTTCGTCAGGCTCCTTTTCTGCCAGTTCAAAGAGGATATCAGGATCTTTACAGTCCACGCCGAAAGCGATGTCAGTTACGACCCCTGTCCTGTATAGAAGTTCGACAGCTCCGTGGGCAAAACGCTCCGAGGGGGCGCAGGCAAAAGTGAAAGGTATCTCCAGCACTACATCGGCTCCGCACTTAAGGGCGCTTTCTGCTCTTACGTGCTTGGGAAGGACGGAGGGGAGGCCTCTTTGTACAAATGGACCGCTCATGACAGACATGACTACGGCCATTGGGTCCTTGACCTCTTCTCTGGCTCTTTTAATAAGTTCCCCGTGTCCGTTGTGGAAGGGATTGAACTCCGTGACGATGCCTATTACTCTCATTTTTGCCTTTCCTTTGTTTTCCTTTAGGATATAATTATATTCAAAAATGCAGGGAACTTAAAGATGCGGAAAAAGATAACTACAATAGTCATCATCGCTGTGGCGGCTCTTCTTCTGGGAGGCGCTTATATCTGGTACAGCAGGACCTACGGGAATGCAGGTGCCATCACCCTTAACACCAGGACCATCTCCTTTGAGTGGAAAGACACGGCTTCCGACTATAACATCACCGGTGACTATCTGTGGTCCAGGATCAAGGAACTGATGCTGGAGCAGGGTGACGACGGTATCCTTATCCCTTCCACTTACATGATCGAAGGAAGGCTCACCACAGAGCCCAAGGAGGAGTCCGGCATCTATCTTCTGAGCGACCAGGCCCTTCTTATGAAGGCATATGTCAGGGACAGCGACAGGTTCTCGGCAGTGACATTGAAGAACGAAGTCATCTCCCGGCTCGATGTGGAGAACCAGAGCATTTCCGAGCAGATGGCCTGGCTCGAAGGCTATGTTGCTTATTATTCAGCTTACGGAACAAGTGAAGACTACAAGAACATAAATGATATGATATCCCGGCTTTTCGATGAGAACGGGATGGTGGTATCCTCAACTCTTTCCGCCGCTTCCTATCAGGATTCGGGATTTGTCTCCACTACCGAGCTGGATGAGAACGGCCTGGGCAATTCGACCCTGGAATCTCCTGCCGGAACAGAGGAGACTGAGCTTTATTCCTTTGAGGGGGTGGAGCTGTCTTCTGTAAGGCTTAATCTCATAAGGTCTTTGGAGGAGAATGATCTTCTTCCCGAGGGCAGCTTTGACCGAAATCTCCAGCTGGTCCTTGATGCAAAGGCGGCTGATGATATTCCCCTTTATGCTTATGCCTATACTACTCTTGAAGACGGTACCGTCAGCTATATCTATTTCAAGGATACGGCCGCTGCCATCAATGTGGTGGATTCCATCCGCACCATGAGAAATCTGGCAGAGGTGGACAGCCTTCCCCAGGACAGCTTCAACTGGGTCAAGAATAACATGATGAACCTGGGTACCCTTTACGATGAGTATTACCTGGTCACGGGCCAGACTGACGGGGAAGAGGCAGTGGATTCCTATGTGGATATCATGTATATCGGTTTTTACTGTGATGATACGGATCTTTATGCAAATGCCTGCTCCAGGATCGGATCCCGGGTGGCAACATATGCATCAAGCCCGGCCCTCAGCATGGTCTACAGATCCCTTGATGACAGGTATTATTTCGTGGCCAGGGAAAACCTGGAAGTTTGTCTCGCCGTAAGATGATTTCAAATTGAAAAGCTTTCTCCTGAAGAGTATACTGAATTGGTGATTTTTACTTATTAATAATATAAAGGAGAAGACATATGGCTTTTATCGATGAAATCAAGGCAAAAGCAAAGGCTGATAAGAAGACTATCGTACTTCCCGAATCCATGGATACGAGAACATTTGATGCAGCAGAGAAGATCCTTAAGGAAGGTATAGCAGATCTCATCATCATCGGAACACCCGAGGAGATCAGTAAGTACGGAGCAGGATATGATATCTCCGGCGCAAAGATCGTAGATCCCTTTAACGATGAGAATAAGCAGAAGTATATAGATAAGTTCATTGAGCTCCGCGGCGTTGACACTATGGTGGAGGCAGCTAAGAAGAAGGCTGAGAAGAAGGGACTCTCTGCTGAGGAGACAGAGGCTCTTGTTGAAGGCGCAAAGAAGAAGGGCATCACACCCGAGAAGGCACAGCAGCTCATGGAGACTGACTACATGTACTATGCATGCCTTATGTGCAAGTGCGGCGATGCAGACGGTGCAGTTTCCGGCGCATGCCATTCCACAGGTAATACTATCCGCCCGGCTCTTCAGCTTCTCAAGATGAAGAAGGGCGTTTCTTCTGTTTCCGGTTTCTTCATGATGGAAGTACCAGACTGTGATCTGGGCGAGAACGGCCTTTTCATCTTCGCTGACTGCGCAGTAAATACAGATTTCGATTCTCCCAAGCTTGCTGAGATCGCCAAGCTTTCCGCTGACTCTTTCGAGCAGTTCTCCGGCAAGCAGGCTAAGGTTGCAATGCTTTCCTATTCCACAATGGGATCCGCAAAGCACGACGACGTTACAAAGGTAGCAGATGCTGTTAAGATCGCTCACGAGAAGTATCCTGAGCTCATCGTAGACGGAGAGCTTCAGCTGGATGCAGCTCTCGTTGAGGAAGTCGGTAAGCTCAAGGCTCCCGACAGCAAGGTGGCAGGTCATGCCAATACATTGGTATTCCCTTCCCTTGAGGCAGGTAATATCGGTTACAAGCTGGTCCAGAGACTTGCCAAGGCAAACGCTTACGGTCCCGTTCTTCAGGGCCTTGCAATGCCCGTCAACGATCTTTCCCGCGGCTGCTATGCAGACGATATCGTAGGAACTGTTGCTATCACGGCAGTTCAGGCACAGGAAGCATAATAAGTAAAAGGAGTTATTTATATGAAGATCTTAGTAATCAACTGCGGAAGTTCTTCCTGCAAGTTCCAGCTTTTCGACATGGACAAGAACGAAGTACTTGCAAAGGGTAATGCTGACAGGATCGGCATCGACGGAAAGCTTTCCTACAAGCCTACCGGCAAGGCCGAGATCGAGAAGGATGTAGTCCTTCCTGACCACAAGGTTGCTGTTAAGCTTGTTCTTTCCCAGCTTACAGATCCCGAGACTGGAGTTATCTCCGATGTATCCGAGATCTCAGCTGTAGGTCACAGAGTCCTCCACGGCGGTAAGTTCTACAGTGAGTCCGTCATCGTAAACGACGACGTTAAGAAGGTGATCAGGGACTGCTTCCCTCTTGGCCCTCTCCACAATCCTGCAAACCTTACAGGTATCGAGGCTTGTGAAGCTGTTCTTCCTGCAGGTACACCCCAGGTTGCAGTATTCGATACAGCTTTCCACATGACTATGCCCCCCAAGGCATACACATATGCTCTTCCTTATGAGCTTTCCGAGAAGTATTCCATCAGAAGATACGGCTTCCACGGCACATCCCACAGATATGTTTCCAAGAGAGCAGCTGAGTTCCTGGGCCTTCCCACAGAGGGTCTTAAGATGGTTACATGCCACCTTGGTAACGGTTCTTCCTTTGCAGCTGTAAAGGACGGAAAGTGCGTAGATACATCCATGGGTCTTACTCCTCTTGCAGGTATCTGCATGGGTACAAGAACAGGTGATATCGATCCCGCTATCGTTCCCTTCCTCATGAACAGTGAGAACATGACTGCTTCCGAGGTAGATACTCTCATGAACAAGAAGAGCGGCGTTCTCGGTGTATCCGGTGTAAGCTCTGACTTCAGAGACCTTCACAAGGCAGCATCTGAAGGAAATGAGAGAGCACAGCTTGCTCTTGATATGTTCAGCTATCAGGGTTCCAAGATCGT
>JAGAFH010000104.1 GCA_017612755.1 Clostridiales bacterium | reverse complement strand
CTTTGTGAGCCTGTCATATATCTTTTTGTGCTTAAGACTATCAGTCATCAGATATCCTGTCCCCGTCATCCTTATTTTTACTTAAAAGAGGATACATTCAAAGGCTATAAGTGTCAAACCCGCTTCTTTCCGCTGCAGGCCTTTATAAATCCCTTAAGTTCAGAAGCATTTGGATAGACTTCCGAGATCTTCATGGAAGGCACATATCTTGAGGCTGCCACCAGGGCATTGATATCCCATCCGAGAGCAGTTATCTCATCCTCCAGGATCTTCCAGAGATCTTCGTAAGATCTTATCTCTTCAACGGATGATCCGGTGCCGAGCCGGTACTCCTCATCACCTTCAAGGAGCATGACGGTTGTCTTTCCACTGATATCTGAAGAAGATGTTCCCACAAAGATCTCATAAAGGCCGTCCTCCAGGAGGAACTTTCCGTAGTCCTCATCAAAGGACGCAAGATCTGAAGTACTGATACGGAAAGTCAGCTCCCGGCTCTCTCCCGCCTTAAGGAAATATTTCCCGAAAGCCCTAAGTTCCTTTACGGGCTTTCTGAGCCTGGATCTGACATCTCCTATATAGACCTGGACCACTTCAGAAGCATCATAAGGCCCTTCGTTTTCCAGGGAGCACTTAAGGACTATCTCATCACCTTTCTTAAGGCGGTCCTCCACCACTTTCACATCCGTGATCTTAAAGGAGGAATAGGAAAGGCCAAAGCCAAAAGGAAACAGGGGCTTTATCTCTCTCTTTTCATATCCCCTGTAGCCCACGAAGATACCCTCTCCGTAGTTACATATTTTCCCGTCAGGATAGTTAAGAAATGCCGGCGTATCTTCATATCTCAAAGGCCAGGTGACCGTAAGTTTTCCCGAGGGACTGACCCTGCCGGTAATAATATCAGAAAGAGCTTTAACACCCATCATTCCGGGGTAGTAAGTAAGCAGGACCCCATCGATATCATCAATAAATTCAGAAAGAGTCACAGGTCCGGGAACATTGAGCACAAGAAGGATCTTCCTGTCGGAAGTCTTAGATGAGATGAGCTTTCTTAAGATCTCCTTTGTCTTCCCGTCCATCTCAAGATCCGCCCTGTCGGTCCCTTCCGCAGAAGGCAGTGAACAGATCACTAAAGCCACGGCTGAAGAAGATCTTTCCCAGGCTCTCATATCGTTAACGGAAGTGATATTCAGGCAGACTGAAAGATCATAATGCCTGTCCGTAAAGACCTGGGCGCTGCCGCTGCCGCAGTCCCTTAAAGATATTCTTCCAAAGGCCATGAGAGGCTGGTCAGACGAAACAGGAAGAACATCATCATTCTTAAGAAGGACGATACCTTCAGAGGCTGCCTTATAAGCTGCCCGGTCTCCCCTCTCCGCATAATCTTCATAGCAAAGATCCGAAGAGATCTTTCCGCACTTAAAAGTAAGTTCCAGCACCCTTCTTACCGCGTCATCCAGTTGATCAGAAGTGATCCTTCCGTCCGAAAGGGCAGCAAGTATATCAGAAGGATCCCAGGGTCCCGGCATAAAGATATCCGTACCTGCGGAAACAGCATCTCCCGTCTTACCGGTACAGGCTCCCCAGTCAGTCATAACGGGCCCTTTAAAGCCCCATTCATCCTTCAGGATATCCTTTAGAAGCTCCCTGTTTTCCACGCACTTTTTCCCGTTTACGGAAGGATATGCTGCCATCACCGTAGATACCCCGGCTGACACGCATTCCTTAAAGGCAGGAAGATACATCTCCCGCAGGGCCCTTTGGGATATATGTTCATCTATCCATAGTCTGTTTATCTCGAGGTTATTGGCCGCATAATGCTTAACATTAGAAGCAACGCCTGTGCTTTCCACGCCCTTCACCAGCTCTGACGAGAGCCGTCCCGTAAGATAAGGATCCTCCGAATATCCTTCAAAGAACCTGCCGTTTCGGGGCTCCCTCAGAAGGTTCACATTAGGCGTTCCCAGAAGGCAGCCGATCTTATATCTTTGGGCCTCATATCCCAAAGCTTCTCCCACTTCCCTAACCACATCCGGATTCCAGGTGGATCCCAGGACTATCCCGGGCGGGTAACATCCGGGAGAGATGATCTCATCTCCCGTAAGGGCCTTCAGATCCTCTCTGATGTAGTCTCTGAGGCTGATCTCATGTTCGGCCAGCTTATCATCATCAAAGAAAAAATGGGAGGCATTATCAAGCTCTGAGAGGGTGTATCCGTTTTCTTTTGCATAAGAAACATAAAGGTCGGAAAAGAGCTGCTCAAAGTTTATGCCGGTCCCCCCGTCCAGCATCATCACACCCGGCACTCCCTTCCCGGGAACACCGGTAGTCCTAAAAGAAGAGGCACCGCATAAAAGCGATGCCTTTTCGTTATTATCGAGTTTATTGATAAGGCCGCTTATATCCATAGCCTTATTTTACAGTAAGAACCGGTCCTGCAACAGCAGGCATTCCCTAATAATCCGTTTTTGATTTGGTTTTTTGAGAATATTTTTACAGATTCTCAAAAAACCGCTTTTCGATTCTCGAAATCGGGAATCTTTCCGGAGGGTTACTGCATGATAGCGAACTTAAGAGTGCACTTAACGGCGATCTTGCCGTCAACGGTAGCTTCAGCCTCACCTACGCCCACGGGACCTCTTACCTGGGTGATCTTTGTCTCAAGTCTTACGGTATCACCGGGAAGGATCTGTCTTTTGAACTTACAGTTGTCGATGCCTGCGAAGACTGCGATCTTGCCCTTGAACTCCTCCTGGGAGAGGATGGCAACAGCGCCTGCCTGGGCAAGGGCCTCTACCATGAGAACGCCGGGAGTAATAGGGTACTCCGGGAAGTGTCCTCTGAAGAATGACTCATCGTAAGTGATATTCTTATATGCGATACAGTACTGACCCGGCTCATAGTCCTCTACCTTATCGATGAGAAGGAAGGGGTGTCTGTGAGGGATGATCTCCATTATGCCTTTGATGTCCAGTGAATTAGCCATTTGCTTTTCCTCCTGTAATTAAGCTTCGTACTTCTTGAGAAGAAGTGTGGCATTGTGTCCGCCGAAGCCCAGTGAATTGCTCATTGCGTAGTTGATCTCAAGGTTTCTTCCGGAGCCCATTGTGTAGTCCAGATCGCACTCCTCATCTGTCTCGGAAAGACCTGATGTAACGTGGATATAGGAATCCTGGATGGACTTGACGCATACGATGAACTCTACTCCGCCGGCGCCTCCGAGAAGGTGTCCGATCATGGACTTGGTGGAGTTGATGGCAACATTCTTTGCCTCATCGCCGAAAGCGTACTTGATGGCTCTCGTCTCGAAAAGATCATTGTGGTGGGTGGATGTTCCGTGGGCATTGATATACTCAACATCCCTGGGACCGATGCCTGCTTCCTTCATGGCAGCCTTCATAGCCTCGCCTGCGCCGGAACCGTCCTCTGCAGGGGAAGTGATGTGGAAAGCATCGTTAGTTGCGCCGTAACCTACCACCTCAGCAAGGATCTTTGCGCCTCTTGCCTTAGCGTGCTCCAGTTCCTCAAGAACTACGACGCCGGCACCCTCACCGATAACAAATCCGTCCCTGTTCTTATCGAAGGGTCTGGAACATGTATCGGGATCCATATTTGTGGAAAGGGCTGTCATGTTGGTAAAGCCCTGAACGCCCAGAGGGCAGATAGCTGCTTCGGCACCGCCTGCCACCATTACGTCCGCATCATCGAACTTGATGGCCCTGTAGGCATCACCGATGGAGTGGGATCCGGATGCGCAGGCCGTTACGATAGCTACGTTCTTGCCTTTCATTCCATACTGGATGGAGATGTTGGCAGATGCCATATTTGCGATCATCATAGGGATGTAGAGAGGACTTACCTTCTTGCCGTCTACCAGCTTCTGGTGCTCTCTCTCGTTAGCCTGCATGGAACCGATACCGGAGCTGACGATAACGCCGACCCTGTAGGGGTTCTCCTTCTCCATATCAAGTCCTGACTGCTCAACAGCCTCCTTGGCTGCAACGCATGCGAACTGGGAGAATCTCTCCATTCTCTTTGCTGTCTTGAAGTCCATATACTTCGTAGGATCGAAGTCCTTGACCTCAGCGCACATCTTAGCCTTATATTCAGAAGCATCAAAAGCAGAG
Source organism: Clostridiales bacterium (assembly GCA_017612755.1). Taxonomy (GTDB): domain Bacteria; phylum Bacillota; class Clostridia; order Saccharofermentanales; family Saccharofermentanaceae; genus Saccharofermentans. The sequence goes on along the minus strand of JAGAFH010000104.1, from coordinate 5,262 downwards.
ATCTCCGCAAATGCTCTCTTACCTTCCTTAAGGCCTTCCCAGAATGTCTCTACATTCTCTCCGAGAGGAGTGATGGCACCCATTCCTGTTACTACTACTCTTCTACCGTTCATTCTTATTCTCCGATCCTTGGGATTAGATTTGTTTATTACATATGCATTCCGCCGTCAACGGAAAGGACCTGGCCTGTAATATAGGAAGCCTCATCAGATACGAGGAATCCTACTGCATTTGCGATATCCTCCACCTGGCCGTAACGCTTGAGAGGGATACCTGCCAGCATCTGCTCCTTGACCTTCTCGGGAAGGGCATCTGTCATGGCTGTCTGGACAAATCCGGGAGCGATGGCATTACATGTGATATTCTTGCCTGCATACTCTCTTGCAGCACTCTTTGTGATACCGATAACGCCGGCCTTACTTGCAGAGTAGTTTACCTGGCATGCATTTCCCTCAAGTCCTACGATGGAGGAGATGGAAACGATACGTCCGTACTTCTGCTTGCTCATTACGGGAACAACTTCACGGAAGAAGTTGTAAGTACCCTTAAGGTTGACTGAGATGACCAGGTCGAAATCTTCTTCCTTCATCCTTACAAGGAATCCGTCTCTTGTGATACCTGCGTTATTTACGAGAGCATCGATGGAACCGAAGGTAGAAGCCACATCTGATACTGTCCCGGCAACACTCTGGGAGCTGGAAACATCACATCTGTATGCCTTTGTCTCTACACCGTAGTTCTCCTTGATCTCTTTTGCCGTCTCTTCGGAAGACTCGATAGGGCATGCATCTACGATAGCGATGTTGTAGCCCATCTTTGCCAGCTTCTCTGCGATAGCCTTACCTATTCCTCTTGCACTTCCTGTTACGATTGCTGTTCTTGCCATTTTATGCCTCCTTAGCGGACCTTATTTCTTCAAGTTTATCTTTAAGTTCTTCTGCTTCTTCTACTGTGGATACGTTCAGCACAGGGACCTCGGGGATCGTCTTCTTTACAAATCCTGCGATGGTCTTTCCGGGACCGATCTCAATGAGTACATCCACACCCATTTCCTTCAGCTTCACCAGTGTCTGCTCCCACATTACGGAAGAGTAGACCTGCTTTTCCAGAAGGTCTCTGGTCTCTGAAGTATCTTTTATGAGTTCTGCGTTGTAGTTGGCGATATAGGGGATCTTAAGATTGGAGATCTCTGCCTTGTCCAGCTCCACGCGGAGCTTTTCGCCGGCACCCTTCAGCATAGGTGAATGGAAAGGACCGGATACCTTGAGTTCTACTGCACGCTTGGCTCCCATCTCGGAAAGCTTTTCCATGCCCTCGTGTACCGCATCCTTTTCGCCGGTGATAACGATCTGTCCGGGGCAGTTATAGTTTGCGACTTCCGCTCCCTCGATACCGTCGATGCACTGCTCTACCTTTTCCTTGGGAAGAGCGATGATGGCAGCCATGGTTCCCTGTCCTGCAGGAACGAAGGAGCTCATAAGATCGCCCCTGATCCTTGTAAGCCTTACTGCATCCTTAAAGGTCATGGCTCCGGCAGTTACCAGGGCGCAGTACTCACCCAGGGAAAGACCTGCCGTAACGTCAGCCTTTATTCCCAGGTCCTCTACCGCCTTTGTCATGATGGAACATGCGGTGACCAGGCAGGGCTGTGTATACTCGGTAACATGGATATCCTCGTTCTCCTCGAAAAGGATCTTCTCCATATCAAAACCGGAAGCCTCAGTAGCCTCTTTTACCATATCCTTGGCCCAGCCGTACTTCTCCACAAAGTCCTGAGCCATTCCGACTTTCTGTACTCCCTGACCGGGATAAACAAATGCTATCTTCATCAGCAGATCTCCTTTGCATTCTTAAGAAGATCGTTGGCGGAAGTCATCATCTCCTCGATGATGGTCTTAACAGGCTTGATCTCATTGACCATACCTGCGATCTGGCCGGCCATGAAGGTACCGCCCTTTGTATCGCCTTCAACGACAGCCTTACGGAGAGCGCCTACACCCAGTGCCTCGATCTCCTCAAAGCTTGCGTGAGCCTCCTCCAGCTTGATGAACTCATTTGTAAGCTGGTTTCTGATCTGCCTTACGGGAGCGCCTGCGGATCTTCCTGTTACTCTGGTGGAAGAATCCTTGGCCTTGATGATCATATCCTTGTAGTTCTGGTGGATATTTACTTCCTCGGATGCGCAGAATACTGTTCCGCACTGGACAGCCTCAGCACCAAGCATGAAGGCTGCTGCAACTCCTCTTCCGTCTGCGATACCGCCTGCTGCGATAACGGGGATATTTACTGCATCTACTACCTGGGGTACCAGGGCCATAGTTGTGATCTCACCTACGTGTCCGCCGGACTCGGTTCCCTCAGCGATAACTGCGTCAGCTCCGTCCTTCTCCATCTTCTTTGCAAGGGCTACGCCTGCAACAACGGGAATAACGATGATGCCTGCTTCCTTCCACATGGGAATGTACTTACCGGCAGAACCTGCGCCTGTAGTAACTACCTTTACTTTCTCCTCAGCCAGTACTTCAGCGATCTGGGGAGCTCTGGGATTCATGAGCATGACGTTTACGCCGAAGGGCTTATCTGTCAATTCCCTGCACTTATGGATCTGATCCCTGATCCAGTTCTCGTCTGCGCCGCCGCATCCGATGATGCCAAGGCCGCCTGCATTACTTACTGCTGCAGCGATATGGTGGTCTGCTACCCAGGCCATTCCGCCCTGGAATATGGGATACTTGATTCCTACCATCTCTGTGATCTTTGTCATGGTCATATCTCCTTGAAAATTAATATTCGAAATAGTTAGCGCCCCATGTAAGTCCGCCTCCGAAGGAAGACATTACGATCTTGTCCCCCTTCTTAAGCTTTCCTTCCTTCTTCATCTGTGTGAGAAGGATGGGGATGGAAGCTGAAGATGTATTACCTGTATCCTGGATATTCATGGGGAACTTCTCAAGAGATACACCCAGCTTTTTGGCTGTCGCCTCAATGATCCTTCTGTTTGCCTGATGGAAAACAAAGTGGTCTACTTCACCAAGATCGAACTCATACTTCTTCGAGAGTTCGTCAATAAGGGCAGGGACCTCAGTTACTACGAACCTGAACACTTCCCTTCCCTGCATATACATAAATGTGGACTTAAGGAATCCTTCCTCATCCACTCTTTTAGGCTGCTTCATAGCTTCGCAGTGAAGGCATGCGCCTCTGTTCATGGAAGCCTTCATGATAAAGCTGTTCTTCATTCCTTCCTCTGCGCGGAGAACTGCAGCGCCTGCACCGTCTCCGAAAAGGATACATGTACCTCTGTCCTCCCAGTCAACAAAATTGGTAAGGCACTCGGCACCAAGGACGAGAACTGTCTTTGCGTTACCTGATTCGATATAGCTCTGGGCTGTATTGTAAGCGGCGATAAATCCGGGACATGCAGAGTTAACGTCAAAACATGCGCATCCGTCAGCTCCTACTGCACCCTGTACGCAGCATGCGATAGAAGGGAAAACTACATCAGGAGTAGTTGATGCGGCAACGATAAGATCGATCTCAGAACCTGAGATCCCCGCATCCTCAATAGCAGCAAGAGCTGCCTTACAAGCCATAGTGGAAGCCTTGTCTTCAACTGCATCCGCAATATGGCGTCTCTTGATACCGGTCCTCTCGGTTATCCATTCGTCATTAGTGTCGACGATCTTGGAGAGGTCGTCATTTGTAAGTATCTTCGGAGGGAGATAAGAACCCAGTCCAATGATCTTTCCGGTAAGCATGTATACACCGCCTTTATAATTCCTTTGATAATCAAAGTATTGCATAATCAAAGTAATCCGTCAATATAAAGATTGCGGTGAAAATGAGGAGATGATCGATCTATAGTGCCGCCGGCAATAAGGTAATGCTTCTTCAGTATCGGCGATACTATCAGATCTTTTAAACGAACATCAAGAAAAAGAAAACGTCTGCTCCGTTCCGTCAACAACTGTGAAATAAACAGAATGATATGTTGAATATATGCTGTCAGGATCAACTAACGAATACGGGTATTCGTCTGTTCCACTTTCAGCAATTTGTTCCAAGGCGTCAATAAGCATCTGTTCCTTTTCTTCTTCAGATGCGTTTTTAAATTCATTTGTATCCCTTATAGTTATCAATTCATTGATAACACTTTGTGCTTCACTGCTTCTTGCCTGTTCCGGATTATGAGGCTCAATAGAAGGATTGGTTGTATTCTGATTGATTTTAAAAATCAGCCATACTCCGGTTGAAGCTAAAACTATGAATAAAGCAAGAATGATGATAATGATTCTTCTTTTTTTCATCAATTCTCCTCCCTTATCCTATGCTAGGAACATTTAGATGAACCACTTTTCAATACTAGGTAACCTCGAACAACATAATAACCGACTCTGCCCAAACTGTCTCAGAGGTATCGCTTTGCAAAAGCATATCAATGTGATCGCGAAAGAGCGATTAAATATAGTCTTCATATTTGGTTAAGATTCGTTTATACAGAATAACAATTCAGGGAATTTGAATCGTAGCAGATCACTCCATATTGAATTACGCAGTAAGAACAGTCTTTCGGAAGATCGATCTCTGAATCATTTGTCTCTAATAATCCTTTACCACTTGTTAATCCACCCAAAAAGCCTGTATAGTACATTAAATCATTCATCTTATAGACAAATCCTGTTTCAGTACATAAAAAAGTCCCGTCTTGAATATTTCCCTTTTCTTCAAGCGTCATCTCATTATTGGCTATCTCGTAATACGCGTTATCTGTGTATACCACTGCATAAGTGAAACAACTGATTCCTAAAATATTACATGGAACAGTTTCGCTCTTATTCCCATTAGACAGATCAATAACACAGTTGTCGCCATCAACTGCATAGTGAGAATAAACAAGTCTTATATCAGTCTCCACAATTTGTGGTTCTTCAATCAGACTATCTTTATCCAGATCAGGATCAATTATTCCTGCATTTTTACCATATGAAAATAGCTCCCCATTATCTGAAACAACAAAAAACGTTACGCCTTTATCCGGAACATAAGAAATGTAATACGCTATATCGGTAATCTGACATGAAAACTGCTGATCGCTATCTACAACAAGTGAATCGTCATATTTTAAGCTGATTAACTCGTTATTACTAAGAAGCACCATAATATACTCATCGGATTCCGCATAAACATCAATTACATCACTTGTAAAAGAATAATCTGCGATACTGTTACCATTTTCATCATAGAGTACTATTTTATTGGATT
>JAGAFH010000103.1 GCA_017612755.1 Clostridiales bacterium | reverse complement strand
CTGATGGTAATGCTGGTGGACAGGATGGGCCTTACCTTTGAGCAGAGGATCGTAAAGCGCACCATTGATATCTTTATATCCCTTCTGGCTATCATCCTCTCTTCCCCCGTCATACTCATCTGCGCCATCATCATAAAGCTCAGCGACGGCGGCCCGGTCTTCTACAGACAGGAGAGACTTACTATCGATAACAGACCTTACAGGATATATAAGCTCCGCACCATGAGGCAGGATGCCGAAGTAGGCACCGGAGCAGTCATCTCCGGAAAGGATGACCCCCGTGTCACTCCCTTCGGAAAGTTCTTAAGAAGATCCAAGCTGGATGAATTCCCCCAGTTCTTCAACGTTCTCAAGGGTGACATGAGCGTAGTAGGCCCCAGATCAGAAAGGCCCGAATTCGTTGCCAACTTTGAAAAGGAGATCCCCGGATACTCCCAGAGATTCGCAGTCAAGGCAGGTATCACCGGTCTTGCCCAGGTGGCCGGAAACTATGACACCACTCCCCAGGACAAGCTCCGTTACGATCTTCTCTATATCAAGAACTATTCCGTACTTCAGGACATCAAGATAATGTTCCTCACCCTGAGGGCCATCTTTACACCAAATCTTTATAACAGGACCTTTGAAGACAACAAGTCGGCCTTCCGTTCTTCTGACGCCGTGGCTGCCCGGGATAATAAAAATGTCTGATACCGGTTATTCCGTACTCATATCTGTTTACCTCAAAACAGATCCGGAGGCCTTCAAAAAGAGCCTTGAAAGCCTTTTCGCCCAGACAGTTCCTTCTGACGACATAGTCGTAGTTGCCGACGGTCCCGTGTCTCCTGAAGTTGAACAGGTCCTTTCGGAAGCAGGAGATAAGATCAGTATCATAAGACTTTCTGAAAACAGAGGCCTTGGAGAAGCTTTAAACGAAGGCCTTAAGCACTGCAGATACGAGCTTGTGGCCAGGATGGACGACGATGATATATCAGTTCCCGACAGGATGGAAAAGCAGATCAAAGCCTTTGACGAAGATCAGTCCCTGTCCATATTGAGCGGCACAATAGAAGAATTTGTAAATGAACCCGGTGACTCGGAAGGCGCCAGAAGGCTTCCCCTTACCCACGAAGACATTGTGGCCTTTTCCAGAAAGAGAAATCCCTTTAACCATCCGGCGGTCATGTTCAGAAAGACTTCTGTTCTTGAAGCAGGGGGCTACAATCAGGACTATCCCCTTTTCGAGGACTATTCCCTCTGGGTCAGGATGCTCAAGGGAGGTTCTTTCGGCAGAAACCTTGAGGAAACGCTGGTATACATGAGAGTTGATGATAAGACTTATCTCAGAAGGGGCGGCTTTGGATATGCAAAGGACATGCTCAGGTTCCACCGCCATCTCAGGAAAGAAAAATGGACTTCACTCAAGGACTACATGACGGGAGCCCTGCCCCACGCCCTGGTGTGCATACTTCCCAACGCTTTACGGAAAGGGATCTACAAAAAGCTTCATTAAGCTTCTCTTTTAAATCTTACCGCATCCTCATAGGACCTTAATGTAGCCTCTGCACAGTTTTTCCAGGAGAATCCTTTTGCCCTTAAAAGAGCTCTTTCAATTGTGTCATCCCTGTTTACGGATGCAGCTTCCAATGCCGATGCGATACTCTGTACATCCTTGGGATCACAGAGGTAACAGCAGTCTCCGGCTACTTCCTCCAGGGAAGATCCGCAGGAAGTGACTGTAGGTACGGAACTGGCCATTCCCTCGATGACGGGGATACCGAATCCCTCATAGAAAGATATATATGCAAAGACCTTTGCCCTCTTCATTATGGGCATCATGTCCTGATCATCCACAAAGCCGGTAAAGATGACTCTTTCCTTCAGTTCTTCGTCGGAAGATACCAGATCGAAGATCTCGTCATAATACCAGCCCTTCTTTCCTGTGATAACGAGCTTATATCTGTCCCTGATCTCTTTGGGAAGAGCTTTATAGCCCCTGATAAGGCCGGGAATATTCTTCCTCGGCTCCAATGTGCCAACGTAGAGCATGTATTCTCCTTCTATTCCATACTTGGAAAGGATCTCGTCCGTGGCAGGTTCAGAATCAAAGAAAGCCTCTTTGACTCCCATGTAAGTAACTGCTATATCAGGATTTCTGAGATCACAGAAATCCGGGATGTCCTTCTTCGAGTTCTCTGAGATAGTGAGGATCTTGTCTGCCCTTTTTGCCGTCTTCTTTATATAACGCTGGAACATCCGGCATTTCCATCCGATAAGATACTCGGGATGGATAAAATAGGTCATATCGTGAAATGTTCCCTGGACTGCCGTCTTTGGGGATACGAGCCTCAGTGTATAGGGCATGGTGTAATTGGGACAGTGAAGAAGATCGATCTTAAGCTTTTTGAGCCTGAAAGGAAATACCATCTGCTCCCAGACTATCCTGAGATATGTCTTTCTCATAAGGGAACTCCTGACCGGGACAAAATGGAAATTGTCCTTATATATCCCGAAGCCGTCCAGATCGTCATCCTGGGCGAAAAGGTAATACTCGTTAGTATCGTCAGTCTCCTGAAGCCCTTTAAGGAGCCCCAGCATATATCTTCCTATTCCCGTCTTGCTCTTAGGGGTAGCTGTCAGATCGATGGCTATACGCATAAGATCAGAGAAGGTCCTCTCTTCCCTTATCCTTAAGTCTGTCAACCATGAGCTTAACGTCCTGGACACAGTCTTTTGAACAGACTAAGATGGCATCATCTGTCTGGACTACTACAGTATCCTTTATGCCGATGGCAGTTATGAGACGGTCTCCGGACTTGTCGAAGAATACGTTATTGCTGCAGTCGATAAGCTCCGTCTCTCCCACGATGACATTGCCCTTGGCATCAGTCTTGAAGACCTTATCCAGGGAATCCCAGGATCCTACGTCATTCCATCCGAACTCGGCAGGGATACAGAGTACTCCCTCCGCCTTTTCCATGATGCCGTAGTCAACGGAAACCTTCTCCAAAGTGGGATAGACTTCGGCGATGGCTACTTTCTCGTCAGGAGTATCCAGCCTGTCATAGACTGCTTCCATCTTCCCATACATATCGGGAAGGTACTTCTTAAAGCACTCCAGGATGACTGAAGCCTTCCAAATGAACATTCCCGAATTCCAAAGATATCTTCCGGAGTCCACATATTCCCTGGCGATGGAAAGACCGGGCTTTTCGACGAACCTTCTGAGGTTATATACTTCCGATCCGGAAGCAACGGGGTCTCTGGAGAACCTGATGTAACCGTAGCCTGTAGAAGGGAAAGAAGGACGGATGCCGATAGTGACGATCTTATCCGTCTGCTCTGCAGTGTCCATAGCCAGCTTAAGGACTCTCTCATACTCCCTTACGTCGCCTATATAGTGGTCGGAGGGCAGGACTGCCATCACCGCATCACCGTAGAGTTTCTTCATGGTAAGGGCCGCATAGAGGATACAGGGAGCCGTATTCATCTGGACAGGCTCGATAAGGATATGGGACCTGTCCACTTCCTCAAAGAGGATATTGCTCATGAGCTCGGCCTGCTTTTCGTTTGTAACGATAAAAGTGTCTTCCCTGGAGATGATGTGGTCGAAATGCTTGATGGTCTCATTGATCATTACATCATCGCCTGTAAGCTTTGCCAGCTGCTTGGGCGTGGTCATCCTTGATACGGGCCAGAATCTCGTTCCGCCGCCGCCTGCCATAATAACTGCTGTCTTCTTCATAACTGCCCCCGTCCTTTATTTATCTTCCCATATTGTACCATTTAAGGACTTTTTATTGTAAAATCGTTCCCATGGGTTACAGATTTCTTGTTGCAACAGATATGGATTATACACTTTTAGTTACCGGTATGCCCATATCTTCCGAAAATTTAAGGGCAGTCCGCGCTATTCATGAGGCGGGAGGCGCCCTGACCCTTGCCACCGGCAGGAGTTCCTTCGCCAGCGGCACCTTCGCAAGGGATCTGGATATAAAAGTCCCCCTGATCACCAGTAACGGCGCGTCCCTTTTTGATCCTGTTGCTAGAAAAGAAGTCTACTCTTCCCTTATGGATCAGAATACCGTTAAGGAGCTCTCTTCCTTTTTCATCGAAAAGAATACGGATGCCACTGCCTACAGCCCCGAAGGGATATTCTTCCTTCCGGGAAGCACCAGAAGGCCCTTTTTCACCAAATATAACGAAAACATCCCGGAGGATCTTAAGGCTCCCGTCTTCGACTTTGACATAAACAGCCATATCCCTTCCGTGAACAAATTCCTTCTTATATCTCCCGATCAGGAAACCGAAGCTTTCCTCCGGTCCATGGAGGGTCTGGAACTGGTAAGCTCTGCCTATACCTACTTCGACGTAATGAAGGAGGGTAATACAAAAGGGAAAGGTCTTCTCATGCTGGCTGATATGCTGGGTATCCCGAAAGATATGACCTTCTCTCTGGGAGACGGGGAAAACGATCTGTCCATGATAAAAGATGCCGGATACGGTATCGCCATGGGAAACAGCGACGAAAGGCTCTTTACACATGCAGCCTATATTACTTCCAACTGTGAAGATGACGGATTTGCAAAAGCAGTCTTCAAGTTTATCCTGCCGAAGGTCAGCTGATACCCGTAACTTTCCTTATAAGTTCCTCATACCCCTTTACGAGCTCGGGCCAGGTATAATCCCTGTCTACATATGATATGCCGTTTTCACCCATCTTCTCCCTGATACCGGGATTTGAAAGAAGGTACTTAACACATCCCTCAAACTCATAGTAGCCGGAATAGTAAAGGCCCGCATTACTTCTCAGGCAGTGGCCCTTAAGGACGTCGCACTCGCCGGAAACAAGACAGGGTATCCCCATCTTCATGGACTCCAGTACTACTATGGAAAGGCTCTCAAACTTGGAAGGAAGGATAAAGAAAGTTGCGGCTTTGATGCCGGAGAACTTATCCTCCTCGCTGACAAAACCCAGTGATATGATGTCATCCCTTTTGGGAACTTTAATGACTTCCTTGCCCATAAGGACCAGCTTGAGATCTGAATCAGGATCTCTCTTTTTGTACTCTTCAAAATATGTGAAAAGCTCCGGGCAGCACTTGTTTTCGTCGATCCTGCCCACATAGAGCATGAAGTCCCCTTTGATGCCGAACTTCTCCCTGAAGGCTTCCGGGTCCACGTTTTCCGGGACCTCTACTCCTACTCCTCCCTTGCCGTCGTTATCGGGCTTTTCCTTAGAGGAGGGAAAGAGCTTCTGGGTCAGGTATTTTTCTTCCACCGTGTTGTAGTAAAAGCCTGCCGGCAGATCGAACATATCCTTAAAGATATTAAGGTGGATAGGAGCTTCCTCGTGGGCCGTAGGAATAAATATGGCCTTGTCCGCCACTTCCGGAAGAGCAAAATATGTGGTGTAGTAAAGGTAGCAGACAAAGATAAAGCAGTCGAAATCGTCATGCTTTGATCTTACCCAGGATACCAGTTCCGGGCACTCGGGGCCCTGATCCCTCATCCAGTCTTCCTGCTCTTTTTTATCTCCTCCGGGGTTACTTAAGACTTTGCCGCAAAGCTTTGAGAACTTCTCCGGATCTCTCTGTCTTCTGTTGGGGAACCTGTGGACAGTGACTCCGTTTAATTCGAAGTCGCCTGCAGGATATTCGTTTTTCCAGGTCATATAGTCCACGGCACAGGTGGTGGCGCACTCCACCTCATGGCCTGAAAGGCTCACCATATGCTCGGCCACCTGCCTGGCATAGGCTTCGGCGCCGCCGTTTACTTCCTCACCGTATCTCTGGACTACAAAACAGATCTTCATCAGCCTATAAACTCCTTAAGCTGCTTAAGGAACAGCTCCGATATATTCCCATATGAGAAATCCTTAAGTCTTTCCGACTGCTCCGCCACTATCTTTTTCCTGAGGTCTTCATTATTTAATATCTCATGAAGGTGGGCCGCAGCATAGGAAGGATCCTTGCTGTCGATAAGGATACCCGTACCGTTTAAGGTCTCCGGGATAGCCGTTGAGGAATAGGCCAGTATGGGCACATTAAACTGCATGGCCTCCACCAGGGGGACGCAGAATCCCTCGTGTTCGCTCATGGAGACGAAACAGTCGGCCGTGCTTAAGTAAGCTAAGATCTTAGGAAAAGATATCTGTCCCGTAAAGACTATATCCTTAAGGCCCAGGGAATCCGCATAGCACTTGAGCCTTGCCATATATTTTTCCATGCCGGAAGGGCTTCCTGCCAGGATGAGCCTTACCGGGTCGCTATACATCTGCCTGTAGGCATAAAGTAGGGATATTAGATCCTCCTGCTTCTTGTTGGGAGCGATCCTGCCCACAAAGAGGATATTCTTTGTGTCATCAGATCTCATCTGCTCCGCCGTCTCCTTATCGGGCTCCTTCTTATAATCATCGAAGGGGATAAGGATAGGCCTTATCTTCATCTCGCATGTATATCCGAAATCCCGCAGCTGGGAGGCGTTAAACTCCGATACAGAGAAGACGCCGTCGAAGGTGTCCTTCAGGGCCTTTGTCTCTTCGATCCCGTTATTACAGAGCTTGGCCAGCTTACCGCTGTAGGGTACGAAAAAGTCCGGAGGGGTGGTATTGTGGTAGATCATGTACTTTCTGCAGTTCAGATCTTTTATCTTAAGGTTAAGGGCCGTTCCCGTGGAAAGATGATAGAGGATCACATCATCCTTTTTGAGCTTGGGCATCTTGTTGTAGGGCTTAACATCCGGATCAGTCACCTTCTTGCCGATATTCTCCGCATAGATGGCAGTCTTATATCCGTTCTTTTTAAGGAGCTCCTTTATGGCGACACAGTCATTACTTACCGCATCTCCGAAAGAAAGGGTCGTCAGTACCTGGAAGATCCTCATCTTTCCTTCTCCAGCCTTTCGAGTTTCGTCTTAGCCTTATTGATCTGATCCAGGAGCTGATTCTTCTCTTCCACCAGTTTCTCGAACTCTTCGAATACTTCAAAGAGAGCCTGATCTATCTGATTCTGGTGCTTTACTGCAGGGTTGATGTAAAAGCCGTACATCATGCCCCCGGTCTTTTCTTTTATGTCCCTGTACTGGGGGATGACCTCATGTTTTTCCCGGAGCTTGCTCATGGTGCCGTCCAGGGCATCGTCAACGGACACGCCTGCCAGCATGCTTATCTTCTCAAACTCGAGAGGGATGGTAACCTTTCCTTTAAGTCCTTCCGCATCCGGGATAAGGGCCGCTATGTCTTCTCTGGCGGTACTCATTTTTAAGCCCTGCCCTCCAGCTTGTCGATCTTGGCGTTAAGATCATCAAGGATCCCCTTAAGCTCTTCGATCTCGTTTTTCTGGTCGGCAACAGCCTCAGACACCAGGAAGAAATGATAATTAAGGATATTCTGCTGTCCCACGATGGGGATAAAGAAAAAGCTTCCTATCTTTCTGAACACCTTCTTGATAAAGACCTTCACCGGATTTCCCGTCAGCATCTGATAGGGCTGGACCTCATAGTTATAGGAAAGATATTTGATGGCGGAAGAGAGCCTGTCGGAAGGATCCTCCGAAGCAGGAAGATGGTTCTTGCTGTCATCAAAAGACAGAGGGATCTTGTCAGCTCCCGAAGTCTTTATCTCTTCTCTTATGCTCTCCATTATCTTCTCAACATTGATCTGATCCATCATATGCCTCCAAGGGTCACTTCTTTATCTCACCGTCCGAAAAGCCCCAGTCGTGGTCGAGCCTTATGGTTCCGATATCGCTTATATTCGTAAATGTCTCTATCTCACAGGCGGTCTTCCAGTAGTCCACAGGGATACCCTCCCCGTACTCGATGGAAAAGCCCACTATATATTTGGAAGGAAGGAGCGAGTACTTGGGGAGCACGATGTCAAAATATCCGTCCTCCTTAAGATCGAACCTCTTAAATCCGTCGATCCTGGTATTAGTGCCGTAGACATTAAGGCCGTCGGGCCTGAAGATGCCTATTCCGAAGACTGCGTCATCTATGGGCTTATTGACCTTATAGCCCACCCTGAAATGTATCTCGGCGCCTACCTCGAAAAGGTTTCCTTCCTTGCCCTGCTTATCAGTGACCTTAACAGTCTCGATAGTAGCATCACCGTTACCCCAGCGGAGTTTCTTCTCCTTGTCATAAGCAGCCTTCTGCTCTTCTGTCATGCTGGAAAGAAGGGCATTTGTCTTTCGGACTTCGCTCATATAGTCCAGATAATCCATATGGACGTCGTTAGGTACTCCGTCAGATCTGATCTTTCCTCCGTGGATCCAGATAGATCTGTTACAGATCTGCTCGATCTGCTTAAGGGAGTGGGATACGATAACGATAGTAGTTCCGTTAGCCTTTATCTCCTGAAGCTTGGCAAAGCACTTGGACTGGAAGTTGGCATCTCCAACCGCCAAGATCTCGTCGATAAGGAGCACATCCGCATCCACGTTGATGGCTACGGAGAAGGCAAGCCTCATATACATTCCGGAGGAATAGGTCCTTACCGGGTTATCGATAAACTCTCCCAGCTCGGAGAAGGCGATGATATCGTCCAGCCTGCTGTCGATCTCCTTCTTGGAAAGTCCGAAGATGGAGGCGTTTGTATAGATATTCTCCCTGCCGCTCATGTCCGGATGGAAACCGGCTCCCAGCTCGATAAGGGATGATACCCGGCCCTGCACCTCTATCTCACCGCTGTCCGGATATAAGATCCTGGTCATGAGCTTGAGAAGGGTACTCTTTCCGCATCCGTTATGGCCTACGAGTCCTACGGCATCGCCTTTTCTGATATCAAGGGATATACCGTCCAGGACAGTTCTGTTCTCATACCTGTTCCTGCCCCTGAAGATCATCCTCTCCTTAAGGCTGGAGCCCTTGTCATAATAGACCTTGAACTGCTTTGTTACGTTCTTAACGCGTATTGCATATTCGCTGTTGATATTTTCGTTTTCTGCCATATCACAGTTCCTCCGCAAAACGCTTCTTGAGATTACCGAAGACGATGCATCCCGCCGTCAGAAATACCAGTCCCAGTACTACGGACTCCAGAAGCGTGGACATGTCCGGTACCGTTCCGTAGTAGAGCACAGCCCTGTAGGCCTCCACGATGGAAGTCATGGGATTTAAGTGGAAGAGGAAACGGTATTTTTCGGGACAGAGACTTTCGGGATAACAGATGGGCGTTGCATACATCCAGGCCATGGAAATGATGCCCAGGATATGCTCCAAGTCCCTGAAATATACTGTAACGGCCGAAGTTATCATGGCGATGCCCAGGGCCAGGAGATATTCAATTATCATTATGGTGGGAAGAAGGATCATCCCCGCCACTGTAGGTCTTACTCCCGAAGCGAAGACAACGATTATGACAACGATAAAGCTCAGGAGCATATTTACAAAACAGGATGTTACATAAGATATGGGGATTATCTCCCTGGGGAAATAGATCTTCTTAATGAGATCCTTCTGGGAGATGATGGATACGGATCCGCCGGTGATGGAGGCGGAGAAGAACATCCAGGGGATCAGGGCTACAAAAAGGAAAAGATAGAACTTTTCGATATCATTTCTGAGGATGATGGAAAAGACCATATTGTAGACCAGAAGCTGCAGCAGGGGATTTATGAAAGTCCAGAGGAACCCCAGGACAGATCCTTTATATCTGCCTCTCAGGTCCTTCCTTACCATGCTGTAGATCATCTCACGGTATTTATAGATCTCTTTAAACTCATTAAGCATAATTACTGCGGTATGCCTCCAGTACGCTTTCTATCGTTTCATATACGTCATACTGCGGCTCAAAGCCCGTATCTTCCTTAAGGGATGAGATATCAGCCCTATAGGGGATCAGGGAACCCTCCGGCGCCTTAGGGGGAAGGGTGGTCTTTTCTGTTGTATCCTTACTCAAGGATATAAGATGACCTACCAGGTCCCTTATGTAAAAGCTCTTTCCGGAACCTACATTATAGATCCTGCCGCTCTTTCCCTGTTCTCCCAAAAGCCTGTAGGCTCTGGCTACATCCCTTACGTCAGAGAAGTCCCTGCAGGAGTCCAGGTTTCCGTATTCGAAGGTCTCTATCCTTCCGGTTTCCAGATCAGCTATCCTCTTGGCATAGTCTGTAATGACAAAGCCCGGCTTCTGTCCGGGACCTATATGGTTAAAGGATCTGGTAAATACCATATCCAGACCGTATCTGTCCTTAAGGAGCTTCAGGAGAGCCTCCTGGGTATTCTTTGAAACGGAGTAAGGTGAATCGTCTGATACGGGGGCATCTTCGGCGATGAGCTCATCTTTCCAGACTCTCAGGTCGTACTGGTTGGCAGATCCGATGAAGACCATCCTGGTCTCAGGACAAAACTTTCTTACTGCCTCCGCCACGTTAACGGAAAGATTTACATTGAGCTTCATGGTCAGGTCGATATCTTTCCAGCTGATGATGGGAGATGCCTGACCTGCCAGATTGAAGATAATATCCGGGATCATTTCGGATATAACGGTCTCACATGTATGCTTATCCAGCATATCTGCAGGTATGACCCGGTCGTCCGTGGAGAATATATCCACGCCGTAAACGTCATAGCCGGAAGCTGTCAGTTCCTTTCGCAGAGCCGATCCGGCAAAACCGCAGATGCCTATTATGAGGGCTTTTTTACCTTGAAGTGCCAAGATCAGACCCCGCTTTTTACGATCTCAAGGTCGTTTTTGACCATTCTCTCAACAAGCTCGGAGAAGCTGATCTCTCTTGTCCAGCCCAGCTTATTTTCTGCCTTTGCGGGATCTCCGAGAAGAAGATCTACCTCTGCGGGGCGGAAGAACTGGGGATTGACGGATACGACCACCTTGCCTGTGTTCTTGTCGACACCCTTTTCGTCGATGCCTTCTCCCTGCCACTCTATGTCCATGCCTACATGCTTAAAAGCAGTCTCGGCAAACT
>JAGAFH010000102.1 GCA_017612755.1 Clostridiales bacterium | reverse complement strand
AATAAACATCTCTGCCACGATATTCTCACCGAAAGAATTGGTGACGTCAGATCTTTCTGACGTAAAACTGCGCTCCTTGGCAAAGCCGCAGATCCCTGCAGCAAGACTGATGATCAACAGTATGGACAAAAACTTATTTCTAACCCTGGTCATATACGCCATTTTACCACACCGGGCAAGACAGGATTTCCCTCAGATTTCCCTCGGGAATGTTCATTAGGGAAATTTCAGGGAATTCTTGACGTTTTTCCCTAATATTTCCCTCCCCGGCCCTCTCCAGGGAAATTTCAGGGAAATCACAGCTGGTCGAAGAGGTTGAGCTGTTCGTATTTCTCCGGAAGATCGTTCAGGTAGGAAAAGCAGTCCTCCGGCCTGTACATTATCCCCGCTTCCCTGCAGGTGTTCCTGAAAAGATCCATCAGCTCCTTCGAATCAGGACTCGGAAGGCTGTAGGAAAAACCGTAGGTCTTTATATACTTCTCCTTAAGCCCGGGGAAATACCTGTCCAGAGCCGCATAGTAGTACTCCCTGTCCCCCTCCCTTAAGGTCAGTCCCATATCGAAGCAGATGATGCCTTTGACACCGACCCGGATACATTCATCCAGGATGGAGCTGATATTTTCCTTTGTGTCATTTACAAAAGGCAGGACAGGTGTGAGCCAGACAACTGTGGGGATCCCTCTCTTCTGCATTTCGGAGAGGACTTCGATCCTGCGCCCGGTGGTGCATACATTGGGCTCTATAATGGAACAGAGTTCATCGTCGTAGGTGGTAAGTGTCATCTGTACCACAGCCTTGGTATTTCTGTTGATCTCATCCAGAAGATCTATATCTCTTAAGATCCTGTCCGACTTGGTCTGGACAGCTGCGCCGAATCCGTACTTCAATATGATCTCCAGACACTTCCGGGTTATCCCCAGTTCCTCCTCGCAGTGCATATATGGATCTGACATGGCACCGGTGCCGATCATGCATTTCTTCCGCTTGGACTTCAGAGCCTTCTCCAGAAGTTCCGGCGCATTTCTTTTGACTTCTATATCCTCGAAGTCATGGGTAAACTGATAGCAGGCGCTCCTGCTGCCGCAATAGATGCAGCCGTGGGAACACCTCCGGTATACGTTTATCCCGCGCATACCGTTGTTTCCGTTTAAGATCCCTTTGGCGTCTACAAAATGCATATTGCTCTCCCTTTTATTCCATAACATTGTCTCACAGATCGTGCCGTAATTTCGACCCAAAATAATCCTTTTGGCTGATTCGCACCCTGAGACCGAATGCTACAATCAAGTCATCAAACCGATACGGAGGAAAACTGAAATGGGATTTTTCGATAAGTTTAAGAAACCTGCTGATACTGAAGCTGCACCTGCAGAAGCTAAGCCCATCGGCATTAAGTTCAGTACGCCCAATCCTCTTCCTTTTATGGATAAGAAGTTTGGATCTGTATTCATCAACGTTGCCGGCAGTGCAACGATGATACCGGAAGATCCCAAAGCGGATCCCAACAATATTGCCGAGCTCGCCAGGTTGAAGATCCTCACACAGCTTAATGTGGCCCTTTCAGGACTTAACCATACTTCCTACGAAGATCTTCCTTCCAGATCTGATGATATTTCTAAAGAGATAATACAGGGCCTTTCTTCAGAATATAAGATCCAGACCCTGACTATAGATTCCATAGGACCTGATGAGATGTCCCTTAAGATGATCGAAAAGAAAAAGGCCGCTTTGGATCCCGAGCTTGCCGCAAAACAGATGCAGGAAGCTGTAGAGAAAGCCAGAGCATCCGCAATTGCTGCCGGCTATGATCCTGATAAGATGGCAGTCCGGCCTATGCCCAAATTCGTACCTGATGCTCCTGCCTTCTCATCCAATGATCCGGCCGAAGTCATGAAACAGGTAGAGGCCATGAAAGCCGCTGCCGCCGGCGCCGCCATCTTAGGATTCTGCGAGTCCTGCGGAACGCCCTTCTCCAGGGAAGGCTTCTGCGAGAACTGCGGATCCCCCGTTGCTAAAAAAGACTAACCTACCCCCTCCCTCTCCAATAAACAAAAGGACTGTCCCGTTACGGGGCAGTCCTTTTCATTTACACATTACCGGAGATCATTTTATTAACGTAGTGCATGACCCCGTGGGCCACCTTAAAGTTAGCGATCATCATCAGGATCCCGATAACGATGAACGATATAGTCAGCACGCTTACCTCAAGAAAAGGAGCGGACTTTATGAGTATGATCACGCTTACGGGAAGGCTTATTACGCTGGTGATAAAACAGGGTATATATTTCCTGATGTAGATGGTATGTCCGATATGGATAAAGAAATGTCCCACCAAAGAAAGGAATATTCCGTACCACAGACCGAACAGCACCTGACAGGGAAAATAATAGGCAAGAAGGCTCACTCCGAAAAAGGGGATAAACTCCTCATAAACAGCCAGAGTAAATCCCTGGTGTGTAAATCCCCGGTATGTATCCATGACCTTTGGAAACCTTTCGTAAAGCCAGGGATTATTCCCAAAAAACCATCCAAATCCCGCGATCTCTTCCATGTCGTGAAAGATAAAGATAATAGGCAATAACAACAGATACTCTCTCATGATTATTCTCCTTTATACTTGTTCTATTCCCAGTTCTTTCCACTTATCAGTAACGCCTTTATACAGCTCCCCCTTTTTCCGGACAAAAGGCATTATTCCAAGGGAAAAGATAACTCTGTGATATATGGCCTGAAGGGGATAACTCTTCTTTTCTGATATGGCTGAATAAAGCTTTTCCGCAGCCTTAACAGCAGTAGTATCTTCCAGGTACATATCAGTTCTTATGCTGTTAAATGGAGCATTTCTGACGATCTTTGAGACGCGTCTTCCCCCTGAATAAAGGATCAGCTTATCCAGGATCTTTCCTGCATCAGAACTTCCGTAGTT
>JAGAFH010000101.1 GCA_017612755.1 Clostridiales bacterium | reverse complement strand
GAAAATATATATGTGCTCCCCTATAGTGAACTGGGAACGGATAAAGAGGGCTTTGATGCGTTAAGGGGCAATACTCTTCTTTTCGTGTACTATATGGATTTTACCGACCTTTGTGACGGCATTGCCTCCTGTCAGGATTACGGAATCTGGTACAGGTATAAGGAGACCAGGAAGAGTGGTAAACTTATGTCATGAGACGAAGCTGCCACAAATGCCAACAGGAATACGAATATAACGGATATCCCAACATAATGATCTTCTGCCCAAAGTGCGGTCACTTCGACTACATGTGCTGTGACTTCGTTTTCGGGCCTTCTGAACCCTGCCATATCTGCCAGGGGACAGAACTTCTCGGAAAAGTGGTGACCAAAGACGGCAGCAGCTTTCTGGTATCCGAAAAGTTCAACATAGACCGGAAGCTTGAAGCGCCATATAACGAAGCATTAATGGAAGCGGGAAGTATAATAGACGGGAGAATAAACCATGGGCTATAACCTTTTCTCAGTAAACACAGTCAAGGATACATATAAAAAGAAACTCAATGAGTTCATGGCAGATCTGGGCCCCGCCATCGCTAAGGGAAAAGACATCACCTTTGCTGACAACGATCTGACCCATACCCTGGAACTTCAGCACTCCCGTCTTGAGGAAAGAAATATTACCGCAGAATATGAATACTATTCCAGGGAGGACGATCCCGATAAGGTCTTCATGGCCAGTTCCTGGAGAGATGCCCACTACGAAAGCGTTGTCTGTACCAAATCCTGCGGCATAAAAAGGACCTTCACAAGGGACGGCAAAAAGCTTTATTCCGACAATCGTAAGAGCATGATGTATCAGACCTTATCCGATGTGGTGGAAGGCCCTCATCCCGGATCTGACAGCTACTGCTGCCCCGGCTGCGGAGCGGTATCTACCATCGCCGAACTTCAAAACGGATGCAGATTCTGCGGAATGCAGTACAAGATGTCAGATCTTTTTCCGAAGGTCACAGCCTTTTACACTCTGGACGATGTGGGCACAAACAATAAGGAATTCAAGAGCACCGTCTTGAAGTTCATTCTTGGCGCCACCGTCATACTCTGGGTTATATTCATTATCGCCAGACTCATCCAAAACGACCTCACAGTCGGGAACATTATCCTGGGCCTGATCATCAGTATATTCTTCGGAGCCATCACAGGATATTTCTCTTATAGTTTCTACCTTCTGGGCCGTCTGATCGTCGTGGGCTCAAGGCAGTCCTCTGGCAAGTGGGGCACCATCGGCTCCAGAAACAAGTTCGAGAAGGCCATGAAGGCCGTCTATCCGGAGTTCTCCTTCGAGTATTTCACAAGTAAGGCCATATCCCTCATAAAGAATGCCATCTATTCACCGGACGCCACTAAGCTTCTGCTGTACAGAGGCCAGCCCCTGGATCCTTCCTTAAGTTCCATCGTAGACCTGAACTACGGCGGCGCCCTGGGCGTCAATGCCTTCAAGTCCGAAAATAATATGGTAACCGTCTGGACCGATGCCTTCTTCGATGTCCTTTACGATAATGGCGGGAAGATCTCCCTTAAAAGACAGGTCTTCCGGGCAGTCTTCAAAAGGCGTATAGACATCCCCATGGATACCAACTTCTCCATCACCCGTATCCAGTGTCCCGGCTGCGGCTCCAGCTTCGATGCCTTAAAGGACAGAAAGTGCCCCTTCTGCGGCAACACCTATGACCTGGACTTCAACGACTGGGCCCTGGTAAACTTGGAACTTAAGTGATCTGCAACGCCGGATCTGATATGGTCGTCTTATAAGGGACATGGAATTTAGGAGGTATTATTTTATGTTTACTTATAAGAGATCTATCGGGCTTATTCTGGCCTTTGGAGCGGCTTTCGCCATGTGTTCCTGTGATGCACCTGATGAGGTGCCTGAAAGCTCTGAAACTGAGACATCTGTTTCATCTTCAGCTGCGGAAAATACTACAACGGGCAGAGCAGCTGAAACTTCCGGTCCTCAGATCGTGTTTTCAGGAGAACTGCCTGTAGTAGGTGAGACTTCGGATAAGACAGTTGATATGAGCGGAGTTAATGTCATGGGATTTGATGAGTGGTACGGAACCTGCCATACAGATGAATACGGCTATTCCAACTGGACTTTCTACAACTCAGATGATGAGGTGATAGGGGAGATGTTCGGATGGGATTGCGCTGATCAGCCCCGTATCTTCGTCCGGGATATGGACAATGACGGTATGAATGAACTTCTCTGTGCGGATACGTTTAATGCGGATGGTGCTGACCGTCTTTACATCTACAGGATGGGTAACGGATCGGTCGAGGAAGGTTATGTGGACGATATTAAACTGGAGTCCAGGTACGGCCTTGAGGGTCAGCTCTGTGTAATGGCTTATGACGAGTTCTTCGATGAGTATACGGATTCAATGTATTTCCAGTATTACTATGCCGAGCAAGGTGACGGCATATATGAGATCACCTATGATGATTTTACTTTCAATAAGTATGAATATGTAGAGTATTACGACATGGACTGATCTTTTCCTGCCTCTTATGTGGTAAGATGAAGAAAAAACACATGGGGGCTTTTTTATGGATCTTTTGTCTTTGAGAGAGCAGATGACTTCAGCTTTTCTGGAGGGCAGGGATAGTGTCCGGGTCCCGGAGGATGAGTATACGGATTTCCGTTATCCTAGGATCCTTCCCATGATGAGATTTCATGTAGAGAGATATAAGGTCCCGGGCTTCGGGTCTTTCATGACCATGCATACGAAGACAGCTTTCGGCATGCAGCTTCTCACCACCTCCTTTATGGCGGGAGAGAGCGGTTTTACACCCTATTGTCTTATAGATATCATGACTATGGGTAAGAAGAGGACAGTGTTCGTGGAATACTACGAATGCGGATCCTCTTCTGCTGTTCCTGCCCTTAGATCTGTATATGATCAGTATTCCCATCTCCCGGACTATACTGAAAAGCCCCACTGGTATGTGGGGGAGAGGGCGCCTTATTCGCTGATCAAGTGCGGTTCGGCAGCTGACGATCCTGTCCTGGAGTCCATGGTGCTGGATTCAGTAAAGTCTTACCGGACTGATTCATCCTCATGTGATGTTTCCAATATGACCGGACTTACTTCCTTCAGGGAGCGGATGGTAAATGAGGGGAATCCTTCTTCTTCTGTGCTGGAGAAGGTCTTCGGGAAAGAAGGTGCCCGGGAGTTTTTCTTGAAGTGCGTTATGCCTGTAGATGAGTGATGGCGGAGGTGGTATTTCGTGAAGAGGAAAGTTAATGTCTGGACTATAGTTCTCTGTGTTTCCCTGGTGCTCCTTCTGCTTCTGGCTTTGGTGAGCGATGCCATGTCGGTGGGAGATAAGCTTGGTTCAGTTAGTGTGTATCTGGCGGTGGCTTTCTATGTTCTTATTGGTGTGGTCGTTATCGTGGGTATAGTATATCCGCTGGTAGGAGTTTTCTTCGCTCCTGTTTTCTCTCTGGATAAGCTTCACGGAGCCGACGGATCCGTCCACATGAAGTGGTGCAGGAAGCTGGTCAAAAATCTCATCGCCAATGTGGATCTGACTGACGAGGAGAAGATACAGGTTACGGGTTATCTGGGACAGGGAGATTCTACGGATGATCTTCTCATCGAGTTTTACGACAGAAAGATAACGCCGGTACTTAACCGGGAGATATATGAGACGGCCAAGAAGGTGCTGATAGTGACGGCGGTGTCGCAGAACGCTACGGTGGACATGATCGGTATGGCATCGGCCAACTTTACACTCATCAAGAGGATCGTGGAGATATGTGGATTCAGGCCCAATAATGTTCAGGTCTTCCGTTTGTATCTCCGGGTCCTTTCCATGACTATGCTGGCAGGTGCTCTTGAAGATATCAATATGGAGGATCTTGTGTCCAAGGCCACGGAGAGCACTTTTGGCAAGGCTTTGGGACTGGTGTCCGCTTCTGCGGTCCAGGGAACGGTCAATGCCCTGACAACTCTTCGTATAGGAGTCATTACCAAGAACTATCTTCTTAATGCGGATGTTTCCATGACACGAAAAGAGCTTCGGAAGAAGTCTTATACGGAGGCCTTCGGGATCCTGCAGAATATCTTAAAGCAGAACTTCGGGGAGAAGGTGGATAAGGTGAAAGATCCGGTTAAGAGGTTTTTCGGCAGAAAGAAGAATGAGACGGAGCCGCTGCTGGGGGAATAGGAAATGCCGTTTACGATCATTAGGGATGATATTACAAGGGTTAAGGCGGATGCCGTTGTTAATACGGCGAATCCTTCGCCTATCGTTGGAGGCGGAACTGAGTCTGCCATCTACAAGGCTGCGGGTAAGGAGATACTCCTGGCGGCCCGTGAGAGGATAGGCGATATCCGGGCAGGCCTTGCTGTTGAGACCCCGGCTTATGATCTTTCAGCGAGATTTATCATCCACACTGTATGTGTGCCCTGGAAGGGCGGAACTTCAGGGGAGCTGGATATCCTGACTTCCTGTTATCGTGAATCGCTTAAGCTGGCTACTAAACTTAAATGTAAGTCTATAGCCTTTCCTCTTATAGGAACGGGAACTTATGGTTTCCCTCATGATCTGGCTGTCCAGACGGCCCGGTCCGTATGTAATGAATATCTGAATGACTACGATCCTTCTTTGGATGTAACTCTTGTGGTGTTTGATGATGAATCGTATGAATCAAGTGTGGCTTTGTTTAAAAAGATAAAGCAGTATGTAGACAGTAATTACGTTGAGAACGCAGTCTTCGACGAATATGGTCTTACTCCTGAAGACAGGGAGGAGATGACCTGGCTTAAGAGAAGACGGGAACTCTATGCCCGGGAACTGAACTATAACAGACGGAATGCTTCTTTTGCTGACGATTCGCAGAAGTCTTTTGCTACTAAGGTATTTGAATATGCAGATGAGAAAGGGATAAAAGATTCCCAGCTTTATGGCGGAGCCAAACAGATATATTTCTCTAAATCGATATTAAGCGATATGAGGTCGGATCCTGATTATCATCCTTCCAAGTTTGTCAGTATCGTTATATGTCTGGTGCTTCGTCTTTCTCTTGATGAGACACTTGATCTGATGGAGAGGGCGGGATATACCTTAAGCCGGTCACGGAAGGCGGATCTGGTCGTACGCGGTTGTATCGAGCACAGAAAATATGATTATTTTACTGTTAAGCTTGAAGTTGAAAAGATATGCGGAGAGGATCTTCGGAAGATCAAGTAAATGTTCACCTGCGGTGAACCTATCGGGGGAGGGATTTTCGTACAATAAACTCAACAAAAGGCTAAAGGCTGAGTTTATTGGAGGTGTTTTATGTACGGAGCTATTTTTGGAGATGTAATCGGAAGTAAGTTTGAGTTTGACAGAGGAAACAAGAGCCGTGAGTTTGAGCTGTTCACTTCCAGGGATTGTTTTACCGATGACACTGTTATGACTATCGCTGTCTGCGAGGGGCTTTTGGACGCAGGACTTTCCGCAGGGGAGAGCGAGGTAAAGGCCTGTGTCATCTCTTCCATGAAGAAGTGGGGAAAGAAGTATCCTAATGCCGGCTATGGCGCACGGTTCATTAACTGGGTGCTGTCTTCTGACCCGGAACCCTACGGAAGCTACGGCAACGGATCCGGCATGAGAGTATCTGCCGCAGGATGGCTTTATCCGACAATTGAGAGGACCCGTGAAGTGGCCCGCTGGACGGCAGAGGTGTCCCACAACCATCCTGAGGGAGTCAAAGGAGCAGAGTCTGTAGCGGCTGCTGTCTTTATGGCAAGGAAGGGGTATTCCAAGGAGGAGATAGCTGATTATATCACTTCCGAGTTCGGATATGACCTGTCCCGTACACTTGATGAGATCCGTCCCGGATACTGCCACGACGAGACATGTATGAGGACTATGCCTGAGGCATTTACCTGTTTCCTGGAGGCGTCTGATTATGAGTCCACTATTCGTAATGTGGCTTATATCGGAGGCGATACGGATACTCTCGGAGCTATCGCAGGTGCAGTGGCTGAGGCTTTCTGGGGAGTGCCTCTGGGGATCCAGATGAAGGGCATGGAGTATATCCCTTCTGAGATGAATGCTGTGATCAAACGCTTTAACGATGTGGTGCATCCCAATCAAGCGGGAGATCTTTATAAGTACAATTCCTATATCAAGAGCGGGATCAGGGCATTCGGGGAGAAGAGGACTACTGAAAACTATATCCATGTGCTGGATATCATCATAGCCCGCGTCCTTTCTGAGGGCCAGGTTCCGGTGCCTATGGTGGACGTGAACGGGGCCTGGAATGATTTTGATTTCGAAAAGCTGGTGCCCGGGGAGACCTTCTCTCTTGGTAAGGAGGTCAGGCTCCGCTTTGACAAGATCCGCGATCCCGAGGGAAATGAGTGGATGCCTCTTTATACGGATGAGGAGGAACTGAACAGGCAGCCCACCACCAATATCAAGATGAACGTGCCTATCTATAACATCCTCATGGAAGGGTATAACAACCCTAATGTAGCCGGAGTTATCGTAAATCCCTTCGGCCAGTTCCTGAAGATCGATAAGAGGTTCCTTGAGAAGATGATAGAGATCATCGAGAAGAAGCAGGATGAAGAAGATTGATCAAATAGATTAATTCTTTAGTTTTCTATAGTATTCAATAATCTTTTTTGATGTCTCATCGTCTTTTGTAAGTGTCTGAACCAGATTGAATATTTCGGGATTGGTTCCTTTGTCTATTATCAGATAGTCAGGAGATATATCATTGGAATCTCCCATCAAGTATGATACAGATGTGTTGAAACATCTTGCTATTGCTTCAGTAGTCTGAAGCGAAGGAGTCCTTTCTCCATATTCGTAGCGGCAGTAGCCTATCTTGGAAAGGTTTAAGCGTCTGGCTGCTTCTGCCATTGTTATACCTTGGTTTTCTCGGGCT
>JAGAFH010000100.1 GCA_017612755.1 Clostridiales bacterium | reverse complement strand
GAGCGTGGATATCGAAAGAGAAGTGGAGTTTGTTATCAACACGCTTTTCACCTCCAGGATCGACATAATAGACCCGCTTTACAAAGCGGAGAAAGAGAGAAAAAAGAATTATGGAGAAGACAAAAAAGACCATTCTTTTGAAAACCTTCAAAAAAGACATCCATGCCTGGGAGGCCATTCGAATGTGACCGCAGGAAGACTTCATCTTCCTGTCAGCCCCGTCTGTAATATCGGCTGCAGGTTCTGCAGCAGAGGTTATGACAAATCAGTTATCAGACCCGGAGTAAGCTCACTTGTTCTGAAGCCTGAAGAAGCAGTGGAAACAGTAAGAAAAGCAAAGGAGATATGCCCCGAACTCACGGTAGTCGGGATAGCAGGTCCCGGAGACACCCTTGCTACAGACAGCGCTCTTCAGACATTCAGACTGGTAAAGGAAAACTTTCCGGAACTGATCTGCTGTCTTTCCACAAACGGATTCTATCTTCCCGACAAGATCGAAGAGATCGCGGAGATCGGTATAGAGACACTTACAGTAACAGTCAATGCCATAGATCCGGAGATCGAAGAGAAGATCAACAGTTTTGTCATAGATGCGGAGGGCAGGAAACACGAAGGAATCGAAGGCGCAAAGCTTCTCATTGAGAGGCAGCTTGAAGGCATACGTCTTGCAGCCCAAAAGGGGATCGTAGTGAAGGTCAACAGTGTGCTTGTTCCCGGAGTAAACGATAAACATATTCCTGAAGTTGCTAAGAAGACTTCTGAACTGGGAGCATCCATACTGAATATAATCCCTCTCATCCCCCAAAACGAGATGAAGGATATCAAGGCTCCTACCTGTGCCGATCTTGAAGAGGTCAGGGAGGAAGCCGGAAAGTACCTTGAGGTATTCCGTCACTGCCAGCACTGCCGTGCAGACAGTCTTGGTATCCCGGGCAAAGGCAGGGACCTTCACAACGAACTGTACAAAGACCGAGAGGAAAGGGCAGCTGATACTTTCAGCCACGGGTAATGTAAATGAGCACATATCTGAAAATAAGTGATCTGCACAAGACATTTTACCCTCATGGGGAACCGCTTAAGGTCCTGGAAGGGATCGACCTCGAGATAGAAAAAGGTGAGATCTTCGGGATAATCGGTTTCTCCGGTGCCGGAAAATCAACCCTTGCCAGATGTATCAACGGACTGGAAAAACCTGACAGCGGATCGGTGGAACTTGGCGGAACGGATATACTGTCTCTTTCCCACAAGGAGCTGTTGAACAAAAGACATAAGATAGGAATGATATTTCAGAATTTCAATCTTTTCGATTGTCTTACTGTCTATAAGAACATCGCTTATCCTTTGGAGATCGCAGGAGTTCCCAAAAAAGAGATAAATGAAAGGGTCCTGGAAACGGCGGAACTCGTCGGACTTACCGATAAGTTAAACGCACATCCCGGCGCTCTTTCCGGAGGACAGAAACAGAGGGTCGGCATTGCCAGGGCCCTGGTCACAAGACCGGATTTCATTATCTCTGATGAAGCAACATCTGCTCTTGATCCCCAGACTACGATCCAGATCCTGGATCTTCTCAAGGAGATCAACCAGAAACAGGGAATAACGATCCTTATGATCACACATGAACTTGATGCAATCAGGTATTCATGTAAGAGGATGGCAGTCCTTGAAGAAGGGCGGATAACGGAAAGCGGCTCTGTACAGGAGATCTTTGACAATCCGACAAGTAAGACAGGCGAACTTTTTGCCAGGGTGTTCCTGCTCCTGCAGAATGTGGAACTCACCCAAGGCGGCGGTATCTGAGGAGGTAAATATGAGTTTATTGGATTCATCGTTATGGGATGTTATAAAAGCATCTTTATCTCCCGATATCTGGAAGGAACTTTGGGGACCTATAGGTGAGACATTGTATATGACCGCCATATCATCTTTGATAATGCTGGTCTTTGGTCTGGTCATAGGCATCCTCTTTACGGTTACTAATCCGGACGGACTGATCCCTTTGAAGGTGTCATATGCAGTTTCCGGCTGGATCATCAACTGTTTAAGATCCCTTCCCCAGATGATCATGATCATCCTGATGATACCGGTGGCGCGTCTGATCTTCGGAAAAGCATACGGAACGAATGCATGTATCATCGCTATAGCGGCAAGCTGTATTCCTATGTATGCGAGGATCGTTGAGAGCAGTCTGCTTGAGATCGATAAAGGCAAGATCGAAGCGGCAAAAGCCATGGGAAGTTCTAATACTAATATCATCTTCAGGATACTTCTCCCGGAGACCCTTCCTTCACTCATCAGAGGCTTCACTGTATCTGTGATCACAGTTCTTTCGATGACAGCCCTGGCCGGAATGTTCGGAGCAGGCGGTATCGGCGATATAGCAGTACGATACGGCTATCAGAGATTCCAGCACGACAGGCTCTTCGCCTGTGTATACATACTGATCATCCTGGTCCAGATCATCCAGGGGATCGGAAACCTTATATCAAAACATATTCTTAAAACAAGAAATCTTATCTAAAAAGGAGTTAATCATTATGAAAACTAAGACACTTACTAAACTTGTATCAATCGCAGCTATTACATCACTTGCTTTATTTAACCTGACCGGATGCGCAGCAGACGCTGAAGCAGCTTCCGACGGCTCCCAGGCAGAGCAGCAGGCAACCGGAGCAAATGGCGAAGATGTCATCGTCTTGAAGGGCATCGTCGACCTTGTTCCCCACTCAGAGATCATAGAACACATTAGACCCCAGCTGGAAGAGCAGGGTATCGAGATCGAGCTTGTTGCTACAGCAGCAGATTCAACTACGAATGAAAGACTTGATTCCGGAGAGATCGATTTCAACTATTTCCAGCATCTCCCCTACCTTGAGAGCGAGATAGAAGCAAACGGTTATGACCTTGCCAGTGCAGGCGGTATCCACATCGAGCCCATCACGGCATATTCCGATAAGTATTCTTCTGTTGACGAAGTACCTGATGACGCTGTAGTTGCGATCCCTAACGACGGAACTAACGAATACAGGGCATTGAGGATCCTTGAGATCAACGGATTTATCGTACTTGATGATGAGGCAAGAGATTCCCTTTCTGCTTCTGTAAGCGATATCACGGAATATGTTAAGCCCATCGAGATCGTAGAGATCGATTCAGCCCAGATCATTCCTACAAAGGATGACTATGATTTCTTTATCACTAATACCAACAAGGCACTTGAGGCAGGCATCACATCTAACAAGCTTTTCAGTGAAGGTGAGGACAGCCCTTATGCAAATATCATCGCTGTAAGAACAGAAGATCTTGATAATCCCGCTATTGTTGCTCTTGTAGACGCACTTCTTTCGGAAGAGACACAGCAGTGGATCCAGGACAACTACGATGGCGCTGTTATCCCTGTAATAGAGCTTAACTGACGGATGGAAAAGATAGAGACAAGATACGGTAGTTTCACCGCGTGCAGCGATTCTTCAGATCTGAGAAAAAAGTACCGCTGCCCGGTGGAATATCACCGGAACGGAAATGTCAGGAGCCTCTATCTTCAGGATATTACTGAAGTAACACTCCCGGCAGGCACATTCCAGGCGGAACTGATGACCTTCTACGAAGACGGAACAATAAAAAGACTGTTTCCTCTCTATGGTCAGATCAGCGGCTACTGGAGTGTGGAAGATGAAATATCATCTGCTCCGGAATACAGATTTACGGTAAACGGTCACAGACTCACGATGAGACCCCAGTGCATTTATTTCTATCCATCAGGAAAGATAAGAAGTGTCACTTTGTGGCCAAACGATTCTATAACGGTAAATACTCCCCAAGGGCCCGTAACCACAAAACTCGGATTTGAGATATATGAAAACGGGAACATAAGAAGTATCGAGCCTTCATTCGGAACAAGATACAGCACCGAATACGGTGAAGCGGATCCTTTCATAATCAGGAATCATATGTTGCATGCAGAGGATGCTTCTACCGGATTTGATGAAAACGGAAACCTTGTCAGATTTGCTACTTTCAACACAAAAGTGGAGATCAACGGAAGGTCCTACAAAGCAAAAGATTACAGATCGCCCCTCATAATATTTCCGGGAGAAGGCGCGATAGGGATAAAAGGATCGGATGACATAGATCTGTGGATAGACACCTCAGATAACGAGGTTAGATTTGACTGATATCAGTATTGTTTCTTTTTTCATTGGCAGGAGAGAGTGTCCCGCTTGGGGACAGGCTCTCCTGCCTTTAAGCTCAAAAGGAGAAAAGCATGATTAAGATCCGGGATCTGAAACAGGAGGATCTGGAGACCCTGCTGGATATATACACATACTATGTTGAGAATACGGCTATCTCATTTGAGACCGTCACTCCTTCCTATGCGGAGTTCAGAAGGAGGGCAGAAGAGATCACAAGGAGATATCCGTATCTTGTGATCGAAAAAGACGGAAAGACAGAAGGCTATGCTTACGCTCACCTTTTCGTCGGCAGGGATGCATATTCCTATTCCTGCGAGATGACTATCTATCTGAGGCATGGATCAGGAAATCAGGGACTCGGAAGAAGACTCTACGAAGAGCTGGAGGGCCGGCTAAAGAAGATGGGGATCACAAATCTTTATGCATGTATAGGCGTACCGGAAGAGGAAGATATATATCTTACATACAACAGCCGGGATTTCCATAAGCACATGGGATATGAAACTACAGGCACTTTCAGAAACTGCGGAAGAAAGTTTGGAAGATGGTATAGCATGGTCTGGATGGAAAAGATCATAGGAGAACATAAAGATGATCCTGAACCGGTAAGATGGATCAGTTCCTCAGATATTCATTGATCTTTTCTATATAGAGTTTTCCAAGTCTGCTGGGAACGGTGTTTTTCCGGGTAATGTACCCTATCTCCATCTTGCTCTCGCTGTCATCGGACTCGAAATGTATGGCCAGGAACTCTCCGCCGTTTAATTCCTCGCAGATGATCCCGGAACAAAGGGTATAACCGTTCAGACCGACCATCAGGTTCAGCATGGTAGCTCTGTCACATGCTTTTATTATCCTGGAATAATCCTTTGTGCTGAGGATCTCCTCTGTATAGTAGAAAGATGAATCTCCCTGCTCGAAAGAAAGACAGGGATAATCCTTAAGGTCTTCAAAGCTTATGGATGATCTGGAAGCCAGGGGATGGCCTGACCAGAGATAGACATAAGCATCGCAGTTGATCAGAGGATGAAATTCAAGGTTCGCAGTTCTAAGGAGCTTACCGATCGCTCTTCTGTTAAAATCACTCAGATATATTATCCCGATCTCGCTTCTGAGGTTTGCTACATCAGAGATTACTTCCTGGGTCCTTGTTTCTCTTATGGCCAGTTCATATCTGGATGTATCGTTGTCCTTGACCATCTCTACAAAGGCCTTAACTGCAAAGGAGTAGTGCTGTGTGGATACACCAAACTTCTTCTTGTAGTGATCTGATCCGTCAAACCTCTCGACAAGTTCTGTATAGTCATTTATAGTATAAGCAAAATTAGGAGTTTCGCTACTACCAAATCCCGGAAAATCAAGTATAGTAATTCGAAAATTATCATATAAATTCTTACCAAGTGGGTCCATCATTTTTATATTTTGTCCCCAACCATGAAGCAAAACAATATCTTTTCCATCTCCATACTGAATATAATTAATATTTAAATCTTTTATTTTTTTTATCATAATTCAACCATCTCTCTATCATTATATCATGCTTTTATTAATATATATAACAAAAGGAACTTTTAATTGACATTTTTAGACATTAAATTGTTTTTTGACATTTACATAATATTTTGATACAATATGAGAAATTTTAAGGGGGAT
>JAGAFH010000099.1 GCA_017612755.1 Clostridiales bacterium | reverse complement strand
CTGAATACAAAACAAAAAGAGACCGCTCCGGATGGAACGGTCTCATGTTTTCTGATCTTTTAAATGATACTATCAGGGCTTGGGATAGCCGATCTCATTAAGGAAATCCTTAACAAGGTTTACCTTCTTATCGCTTGTGCTGGTTGTCATAACTGTAATGAATGTATCACCGGAGAAATAGAATCCGCCGTAGATCTCATCATCCATCCAGCCCTTTGTATCAGCCTCACCGTTAAGAGTGATGTATCCGTATGTATCAGTGAATACAGCCTTGGACTTTCCCTCGAAATCCTTATCATCCATCATATCTTCGTACTCGTCATAGATATCGTCGAATGCATCATAAGCATCATCCTCATCATCATAGACATAGCACACAACATAGATGTTGTTGTCGCTGTAACCTACATACTCATAGTCTTTGCCTTCATACTCGAAGAACTCATCGTCTTTATCATCACAGTCGAAAACTTCTTCGATAGCCTTCTCGAAATCCTTAGTGCTAACGGGCTTGATCTTAGAACAGGATGTCATGGAAAGAGCCATAGAGCCAATAAGAGCAACGGCCAGAATATTCTTAACTGCCTTCTTCATAATACCTCGTCTCCTTTTTCTTTAAAGAATTACGCATTAATAATACACTCTGAAAGGCCGAAAATCAATAAAAATTGCGGTTCGAACCCATTATTGACCGCTTTTGAGAGAGCGTATCAGATCACAGGCTGCAAGGGCGGCGACAGCTCCGTCGGAAGCTGCTGTAGTCAGCTGTCTCACCTTCTTGGTCCTTATATCGCCGGCGGCAAATATACCTTTGACATTCGTATGGCAGTCTTCACCTGAGGCGATATATCCCGATCCGTCCATATCCACGATTCCTCTGAACAGTTCCGAAGAAGGTATCTGTCCTATGGCTACGAATACTCCGTCCACAGAGATCTCCTTAAGGGACCCGTCTTTCCTGCTCTCCAGGACAAGGCCTTGAAGCTTTTCATCTCCCTTCAGGTCCTTAACCACATAAGACAGCAGTTCTTCGATATTGTCCCTGGATCTTAAGATCTCCACCTGGGCAGGATCCCCCCTGTATTCGTCTCTTCTGTGGATGATATAGACCTTTTCGCAAAGATCTGAAAGATAGACCGCATCCTCAAGGGCAGTGTTGCCGCCTCCGACTACAGCCGTAGTCTTCCCTTTGAAGAAAGAACCGTCACAGGTAGCGCAATAGGATATGCCCCTGCCTTCAAGCTTCTCTTCTCCGGCGATGCCCATGTGTCTGTTTCTGGCACCTGATGCGATTATTATGCACTTACCTGTCTCGGAAGCGCCGTATTCACCCTTAACGGTGAACCCTTCATCAAAAGATCCTTCTATTGAGACCACCTTATCGAATTGGACCCGGGCGCCGAGGGCCGTTGCCTGCTCATAAAGGCCTGTAGCAAACTCAAAGCCTGACACATTTTTAATTCCGGGATAGTTCTCGATCTGAGGGGTATTGATTATCTGGCCGCCGTAGGAATCCGATTCAAAGACCACAACATCCATTCCGGCTCTTCTTGCATAAAGAGCTGCCGTAAGTCCCGCTGTTCCTGCACCGATAATGATAATGTCTGCCATGGGGATCACTCCTTTTCAGCAAGATACTGACGGAGCTTTTTGTCGAGGTCGGGCCGGGCTCGAACGATTGACTGAATCTTACCATTCGCATCGATAAAGCAATGTTCGCTATGCCCGACGCATCTCACCTCTGATGTAACTTTATCACGGACCTCATAATCGATATAGAGGCGAACTCCGGTATATTTGGTGAATTTCAGGTGCAAAACTACGGTATCGTAGAACCTGGCCATAGTCTTGAACTGGGCCTCAACAGCCGTGACAGGGCTTATTATCCCTGCTTCCTCCATCTCCTTATAACCCATTCCGATCTTGTCGAAAACGCTTATCCTGGCTTCTTCAAACCATCTTATGTAGTTTGAGTGATGGACTACACCCATCTGATCGGTCTCGTAGTACTGTACCAGGTGCTCATATTCGGGCAGTTCAGTCATCTGATCCTCCTGTCTTCTCATCCGCAAATCTGAGGATGTCTTCAAAATACTGATATCTCACAGGCTCATTCTGTATCTCATGCCTGTAGTGACCGTAATCGATCACGGTCACATCACGGCCTGTTCCCTTTATCCTGTCGGCAACAGCCTGTGCTCCCTTGCCGTAACCTGCCACCGGATCGTCCTCTCCGTATGTGAGGAGCACCGGAGCAAAAGATGCATTATCATACGCATTTTTATCCTGCATCCTGCAGACCAGCGTAAAAAGATCCGTAAAGCCCTTACAGGTAAACAGGAATCCGGCCAAAGGATCCTCGCAGTACTTAGCTACTTCCGTCTCATCGGAAGACACCCAGTCAAAGGGAGTCTTCGGATGGTCTATCCTTTTGTTATAGTTACTGAAGGCAATAAAGTTCAGTAGCTTCCCGGGCTTTCTCTTGCGCCCGAACAGACCGATGAACCTGGAAAGGTTCAGTCCGAACTTTGCCATAGGCTCCGGTCCCATGGTTGAAGCAAAGACAAATGCGTCGAATTCAGAGGCCCATTCTCCCGTAATATAGATATTTCTTGCCACGAAAGATCCCATACTGTGTCCGTAGAGGACCATAGGCAGCCTTTTATCCGGGCAGAATCTTTCTACCGCCTTTTGGTGCATTGTCATGATATCCTTAAGGATGCACATAGCGGAACCGGATGACTCCCCGAAAAATCCCAGGGGCATTCCCTGTTCCTTATTGAGCTCATATGTCTTCCCGTGACCCTGCATATCCATTCCGCAGACATGCCATCCGTTCCTGTTCAGGAAATCGGTCATCTCTTCATATCTGCCGAAATAGTCTGCCATACCGTGACAGATCTGGATAACGCCCTTAGGGGAGGGATCAGCCGTTTCCGAGAAGAAGCCGGCGATCTTAACACCCTCTCCCACAGCGGATTCAAAAGTAATATTTTCAGCATTCATAGTATTTTTCCTAAAAAATAAAAATTCGTGATATAATTATAACATTCGTGACAACGAAACAAGGAGGTATTACATGAAGAAGATTAAGACAATAATCGCCGGAACACTTGTAGCTTCAATGCTCTTTTCCGCTACAGCATGTTCTCTCGGCGGCGGAAAGTTTGGTCCCTCTAAGCTTGCAGCTTACTGTAAGGGAGAAGGCGCAGAGCTTTACACAGATTCTGATGATTGGGAAGATGATCTTGACGACCTTGTCAATAAGGGCGACTACAAGATCATTAAGGACGGTATCTACGTTCACGTAAAGGGTGACGATGTTAAGGAATACCTTAAGTCATCCTCCGTTACCAACACCTTCTATGATAAGGCTGTTAAGGACGCTACTGTCTATATCATCGGAAACGAGAAGAGTGGCGATACAACTGTAGTAATGGCTGCAGCTCTTACATTCGACAACAAGGACGACGCTCTTGACTTCTATGAGGACGGCGCTGACGGAATGGAAGACGATTACAAGGACGATAAGGATTACAGCTGGTACAATGTAGATTTCGATACTTTCGAAGAAGGCAGCATGCAGTATGCTCTTTTCTTTGAAGAAGATACTGACTGGGAAGATACAACAGTCGGCGGTATCTACCTTCAGGGCACCACAGTATTCTTCATCATCGGAAAAGGCGACAGCAAGAAGGATGTCAACGGTTATGTTGATGATATCTGCGAGGGTCTTGGCGTAGCTGCTCCCAGTGAGCTTTGATCCATAAAAAGCTAATAACGAAAAAGCTGTCCTCCGGGACAGCTTTTTTTGTTTGAGGTGATACGTCCCCCTGTGTCACCTCCCCTCATGTTATAATCTGTATATCAAACCGGAGGAGGAACGATATGAAAAGGAAAGTAGTAGCAGTATTACTCACAGCATCTATGGCTCTTTCCCTTGCAGGCTGTTCTCTGGGCGGCAGTAAGATCGGCCCTAAGAAGCTGGCCGCTTATGGTAAGGATTCAGGAGCAGAGCTTTACGAAGATGCAGATGAGTGGGAAGAAGATATGGAAGATATCGCCAAGGATTCCGACTGGGCCAGCCTTGATGACGGCGTTTATATCAATGCAAAGGATAAAGACATCAAATCCGTATTCAGTACATTTGAGATGGAAGGACTGAAGTTCTACGACAAGTCCATGACCGAAGCTACGACTTATTTTATGGCCGAGGAAAAGAACGACAAGCGTGTGACTGTCATAGCAAGCTCCTATGTCTTCGAGTCCAAGGACGACGCTCTGGATTTCTACGAAGACTGGGTCGATAATCTGGATGACCAGTACAAGAACGACAAGGAATACTACGACGTCGAATATGATACTTTCGAAGAAGGAAACATGGAGTATGCCCTCTTCGCCGAAGACAGTTACGCCAGTTTTGCCACCGGAATCTACATTGATGGTAAGACAGTCCTTCTCATCTTCGGAGCAGGAAGCGAATTAAAGACCATCAACAAGAACATAGATGACGTCTGCGATGCAATGGGCGTTGTAGCTCCCAGCGATCTTTAAGGCAGACCGGAAAGGAGAAACAGATGAAGAGGATAAGAACATTTATCGCAACCGCACTTGTTGCATCCATGACTCTTTCCATGGCAGGCTGCAGTCTGATGGGGAGCAAGATCGGACCTAAGAAACTTCAGTCATATTCCGATGACTTTGGCGCTGAGATCTATGATGATTCAGATGATTTTATGGACGATCTTGACGATGCCGTCGAAAAAAATGATCCCGATGAACTGAAAGACGGGATCTTCACAATAGTCAAGGATGATGATATCAAGGATGCCATGAAAAAGTCTGCACTGTCTACATATACAGACGATTTCTACGAGAAGACCATCAACGAGCTGGCCATATTCGTAAGAGGCGAGCAAGACGGATACGACAGTCTTTCCGTCATCGCTCTTTCCGCTGTCTACGACTCCAAAAAAGATGCTGAAGAAGCTTTTGAGGACATGGTTGACACCTTGGAGGATGCAACTAAGAACGATTACTACGACACGGACTGCGACACCTTCGAAGACGGCGGCATTCAGTATGTTCTCTTTACTCTCGAGAGCAGCTTTTTCAACCAGAATGTGGGGATCTACCAGGACGGAAATACTATCCTTTTCATCATCGGTACCGGAAACCCCAAAAAGGATATTGAAAATGGCGTAGATGATGTCTGCGAATTCTTCGGTGTGGTGCCGCCCAGCGATCTCTGATAAAAGATAAACGTAAAAACAAAAAACGGACTGTCAGAAGACAGTCCGTTTTTTTATTTCCTGGTTACCTTAAATACGATATTCTCCCCGTAGTTGTAACCGATCTCATCACAGTACGGGAGATGATATCTTCCCACTTCCTCTATGGTGATATCCTTGTCATCAAAGTAGTACATGTAGTACTCCACAGGATCAAGGTCGGAATAGGCCTCGAAGTTGACTGCATTAAAGATATAGAACTCATCTGTCTCGTTCCAGATCTCATCTGCCTTGTGAAGATATCTTATATCCGTAGTAAAAACATCGAAAGT
>JAGAFH010000098.1 GCA_017612755.1 Clostridiales bacterium | reverse complement strand
CGTAGACTTCAGATCCTGGTACAGCCTTAAGATCTTCCAGCAAAATGGAACCCATCAGAGATCACCTTCCTTTTTCATATCTTCCTGAAGTTCCACCATAGCCTTAAAGACGTAATAATCCATAGGCGTGGTGATCTTAATATTCTCCACAGGGCCCTCGACAGTGTGAAGGACCGTTCCGTAGTGCTGCATCAGCATGGCGGAGTCGATCATCTCCTGTGCCCCTTCCTCCAGGGACTTTCTGTGGGCCTCCAGGATGTCGCTTAAGATAAAACTCTGGGGAGCTCTTGCCAGCTTGCACACGGATCTGTCAGCAACCTTGGCGATATTGCCCTCATCATCAGTCTCGATTATGGTCTCGATAGCGGGAACAACCGTAATGGCATTGCCGTTCTTCCTGACGCTTTCGATATTGTCGCTTATGAGCTTGTCATTGATCAGAGGCCTTACACCGTCATGGATAAGGACGACCGTATCGGAAGGGTCCTTAGCCACCTTATCCCTGATCTCATAAAGACCGTTTCTGATGGATCCCTGGCCTGTAGTCCCTCCGGGAACTATGGATGACACCTTTGTGATGCCAAACTCTGAAAGCTTGGTCTTAAGGTGATCTATCCATCCTTCGATACAGACCACGACTATAGCGTCGATCTGGGGGTGCTTGTCAAAATGTTCTATCGTATGTACGATTATGGGCTTTCCGTTAAGTTCCAGAAACTGCTTGGGAGTATTTCCCGACTTCATCCTCTTTCCGGTGCCGCCTGCAAAGATCAAAGCTACATTCATATACTTTTCTCCATACCTTTCTGATCGGTCTATTTTATAACAGACCCCTGCATTTATCCAATATAAAGTAAGCTATCCTGGAGGATGCCGTCCCCTTTTCATAGCACCCCTTTGATCTTAAGAACTCATCGCAGGAAGCTTTATATGTATTTGTATCCATATCCCTTACCGCCTGAAGCAGACCTTCATTATCAGCCACCACGGGGAAAGGCGTAGTCTCCAGAGGATAATAAAGGCCCCTGGAAGAAATATATTCGTCTTTGTCAGGGCAGTAAAGGACCACCGGCCTTTTGAGGAGCACATAGTCATAGACCCAGCTGGAATAGTCAGATATGGCAAAGTCTGCACAGGCCATCATCTTACCCATATCCGTAAAGCCTGACACATCTACAGCCTCAGGTCCGAAGTCGTGGTGGACATTCTTGTCCCTGGGATGAACCTTAACAAATATCCTCCACTCATCTCCGGTCTTATCAGACAGTTCCGAAGCCACGGCCTTCAGATCAGGGAACTTTATATTCAGGCCTTTTCCGTCCCTGAAGGTAGGCGCGTAAAGAAGGATCTTACAGCCCGGGGCAATGCCATACTTTGTGAATATCTCGCTTCTGGCAGCACTCAGCCTTTTTTCGTCGAAAAGGATATCATTTCTGGGATGCCCCTCTTTCAGAAACTCCGCCTTTTTCCAGAATGTGTTTCTGAATACCTCTTCTTCAAAAGTGCTGTTGGTAACAAGGTAATCTGTTATCCTTCCGCAGCGTCCCGCCCTGATCTTCCACAGAAAGTTTCCCGAGAGCTTTTTGATGCCCATGCTGCCGTGCCAGGTATTGATATAGATCTGCTTTCTTCTCTTGGGCATAAAATACCAGGCACAATTAACGCCGTTATCAAGCCATATGCGGGAAGTCTTCATCTGACGGAACATCTCTTTGGAGCCTCTGGTGACCTTGTTGATCCCCTCAGGGAAAGACTTAAGGTCACTTCCTGACGATACGGCCCAGACTATCTCGGGACGGTCGTCCTTCATAAGGAGCGCATCTGCTATCGATGCCGGATTACATGAATAGGAATCATCAAAAGTCATGACGAAGATCTTGTTGTCAACTACAGGCTCCCGGTAAAAAAGAGCGGTGGAAAGCATTGAAAGAAGTGATCCCGATCTGCTCCTGTTTTCTGATGCCATCTTCAAATCTCCGTCCGTGAATGATCCCCCATATTATAAAACATGGGGGAATCTTATTCAAAGTCCCGGGAGCATCCCCTGTTGTTAATGTAACAGGTTTGATAAATAATACCTCTTTTGATATGCTATATTAATATTAAAAAGGCCCTGTCCCGTATCCGGGCCAAATAACACACTGACAGAAGGAAAGCTTTATATGGATAAGATAGCGGTGCTCATACCTTGTTACAACGAATCTGTGACTATCGAAAAAGTCATTAAGGATTTCAGATCTGCCCTTCCCGAAAGTACGATATATGTTTATGACAACAACTCCACCGACAATACAGCCCAGATCGCTGAAGAAGCAGGGGCAGTAGTCCGAAAGGAATTCCAGCAGGGCAAGGGCAACGTCATAAGGAGAATGTTCCGCGAGATCGATGCCGAGTGCTATATCATGGTAGACGGCGACAATACATATCCCGCTGAGTGCGCACCTGAAATGGTACAGAAAGTTCTGGAAAAGAATGTGGACATGGTAGTCGGAGATCGTCTCTCCTCCACATATTTCGAAGAGAACAAGAGACCTTTCCACAATTTCGGAAATTCCCTGGTCAGAAAGAGCATCAACGTTTTATTCCACAGTGACATCAAGGATATCATGACGGGATACCGCGCTTTCTCCTATCAGTTCGTTAAATCCTTCCCTGTTCTTTCCAGCGGATTTGAGATCGAGACGGAGATGAGCATCCACGCTGTAGACAAAAATCTCCTTATCGAGAATGTCATCATTGAATACAGGGACCGTCCCGAAGGAAGCGAGTCCAAGCTCAATACTTTCTCTGACGGTTTCAAGGTCCTTATGACCATCTCAAGACTTTTCAGAAACTACAAGCCCATGGCATTTTTCGGCATCATTGCCCTTATCCTGGCACTGCTGTCTATAGGATTCTTTATTCCCATCATGGCTGAATTTATAACCACAGGCCTCGTTCCCCACTTCCCCACCCTCATCGTGTGCGGATTTGTATTTATAGCTGCAATCCAGTCTTTCTTCTCCGGTCTTATCCTGGAGAACATCAAGCAGAAGAACCGTCAGGACTTCGAGATGCAGCTTATTGCAGTTCAGGACCGTAAGACAGGTTTAAACTGATATGACCCCCGACAAAAGAGAGATCGACAGAAAGTCTTTTTTCAGAGCGCTTATATGCGCTCTTTTGTCGCTGCTGTCATTTAATCTGAGTCTTGACTTCCAGGCCATAGAAGGCTCCGCCATCACAAAGTTCGGATATAATGTCCTCACCTCTTTCAAGGGATTTTCAATAGAGCATCTTATCCTCTTTGCAGGGCTGTTCCTCCTTTTCCTTTCCACCGAAAAGACAGTAGAAGGATTCAAAAAAGCAGAACTGACCGTTATCATTCCGGCTCTTCTGTTCTCTTTCTTTATGGTCTTCGGCTACTCCTACGAGTCAAAGAACTCCTGGGAACTGGCCGTGGGCATCAAAAACGGACAGTCCCTGAAAGCAGCTATCGTCTTCACCGGCTTTTTCATACTCTTCAACAGGCTTCTGAAGATAACCTATCTGTGGCTGGATCCTGAAACGGGATTTCCGAAGATCAGCCTCTCAAAGGGAAAAAGCATAAGCAAAGGCCCTCTTGCCTGGTATCTCAGAAAGTTGGAGGATCACCCCTTCCTGACAGTCTTTGCCACGCTGATGATCATCTATATCCCTCACATGATCATCTCTTATCCTGCATGTTTCATGGGGGATACAGACAATCAGATACGCCAGTGTTTCAGCGAGCTTAGAGATCCCACAATGGATTATCTAAGACATGATCCCAGCCTTCTTTTGTCCGAAGATGTATTCATCAATAACCATCATCCGGTAGCCCACTCCCTTCTTATCCATGTATTCCTTCTGTTCTCAGACGCAGTATTCGGATCTTTCAATGTGGGCATATTCATGGTAGCGGTCCTTCAGGAGATCCTGTTCATGGCAACTATTGCCTACGGATTCACAGTCGTCCTAAAAGACAAGCTGGCAACTGCTAAGTACGGGATCCTTGTTATCCTTTACAGTTTCCTTCACCCCCACATCCATTCCTTTATCTTCCTGATCACCAAGGACATGTTCTACGGCATATGTTTCCTTCTTCTTATGATCAGCAGCTATGAGTGGATCACAAAGGGGAAGAGCAAGCGTGTTATTGCTCTTATGACCATAGCCTGCACAGGTATCATCCTGTTCAGAAACGACGGAAGATATTCCCTTCTTCTGTTCTTCATAGTTGCAGCGATATTCCTTAAACCTGTCAGAAAACAGTCCATATGTTTTGCAGTCTATGTTCTGCTGTTCAGTTCCTTTATATTCAATTTCCTCTATCCCCATCTTTATTTCACACCGGGAAGCAGGAGAGAGATGTTGTCCGTTCCCTTCCAGCAGACTGCCAGATATATCAGGGAATATGGTGACGAGGTGACAGAGGAGGAAAAGGAAGCCATCGATGCAGTCCTTAAGTATGATGTACTGGCTGATAAGTATAATCCCGACAAGTCTGATAATGTTAAGGCCACTTTCAGGGATAAGGCCACTTCAGAAGAACTCTCCGCCTATTTCAAGGTCTGGGGACAGATGCTGCTCAAGCACCCGGGCGTATATGTGGAAGCTACGATGAATAACTACTATCAGTATTTTTATCCCGGAACAGTCCGTTATATGATCTATTCCTATGCCCATTCAGAGGCCAGGATCGATGAGACCAACGAATGGCTGGAGCCAATCGGAAAGTCCTTTGATTCTCCCGAGGCTACAGACAGGGTCAGGAAAGCCTACGACTATTTTGATGCAGGCTACAGGGAATTCCCTGTTGTATCCTTCTTTGTAACTCCCGCAGTCTATGTATGGTGCATAATCATCCTCTTATGCTATGTCATAAGAAAGAGGAACCGTCAGTCAGTTGTACTGATGACGCTTCCCCTTCTTGTCTTCTTAATATGTCTTGTCGGTCCCTGTAACGGATACTACGGACGTTACGCGTTCCCGGTAGTAACAGCCATCCCTCTTCTCATCCCTATGATA
This sequence comes from Clostridiales bacterium, assembly GCA_017612755.1. Taxonomy (GTDB): domain Bacteria; phylum Bacillota; class Clostridia; order Saccharofermentanales; family Saccharofermentanaceae; genus Saccharofermentans. Next base: position 1,223 of record JAGAFH010000098.1, on the reverse strand, counting down.
AGAGGTCTTACTTCAGACCATTCTTCCGGTAAGAGATCCTGATCAGCTGATCAGTACTCCGTTAGAATCAAACTTGTAGACCTTTCCGTCTATAGTTACTTTTCCTGTCTGCATGATACCGTCAGCATTGAAGTAATACCATTTGCCGCCGGTCTTATACCAGCCGGTCTTCATGGCGCCGTTAGAACCGAAACAGTACCAGTTGTTATTGAGCTTCTGCCAGCTGGTCTGCATAGCTCCTCCGCCATCAAAGTGATACCACTTGCCGTCCAGCTTGATCCATCCGGTCTTCATGGAACCGTCAGATAAGAAGTAATACCATTTTCCTCCTGACTCCTGCCAGCCGGTCTTCATTACACCGCCGGAGGAGAACAGATACCACTTACCGCTTATCTTTTTCCAGCCGGAAGCCATAGATCCGTCGGTCTTATCAAAGTAATACCACTTGCCTGAAAGCTTCTTCCAGCCATACTGCATATAGCTCTCGGAATCGTAGTAATACCACTTGCCGCCTTCCTGTACCCATCCGGTATGCCACTCCTGGCTTGTGCAGTTAGTACAGGTGCTGTGAATGATAATATCTTTCTTACCGGAATCTGATATCTGATTTCTCTTTACAGTGCAGGATGAACTGTCCCGTACAAATATGCCGTAATCAGTAGAAGTCTTGACGGTATTACCTTCAACTGTTCCATTCTTACAGTACTTAAGGTATATACCGTACTGGGTGGAAGATTCGACCGAATTACCCTCGACCACACATTTAGTCGTATAAGAAGTTTCACCGCCTTCTATCCAGATACCCGCCGTGGCAGGGTTTTTGATCACATTGGTCTTTACTGTGCAGGAAGTACAGTATTTGAGACAGATAGCCCTATCCTTTGAATTATTAACAGTATTTTCTTCCGCTACAGCTGTCTTGTAATATCTCACAAAAATACCGTACTGGCTGGAGGATTCTACAGTATTTCCCTCCACAACGCATTGGGTCATATAAGCAGTTTCACCGCCTTCTACCCAGATACCCGCCACGGCAGGGTTTTTGATCACATTGGTCTTTACGGTGCAGGAAGTACAGAATTTGAGACAGATAGCCTTATCCTTTGGATTATTGACCGTATTTCCTTCCACTACCGCAGTCTTACAATATCTTATAAAAATACCAAACTGTCCCGGAGATTTGATCGTATTTCCGCTGCATGTACACTTTGTAAGATAAGAAT
>JAGAFH010000097.1 GCA_017612755.1 Clostridiales bacterium | reverse complement strand
GTACGTCTAATATGATCTTCTATCCCGTCGGATTTGAGATCAATGGGTCCCCCAATGTTGCGGACTATATGTATATCGTCCCCTGGATGGGAGTTTTCTTCGTAGGAACAGCTTTGGGTAGATCTTTATATAAAGATAAAAAGTCACTGTTTCCTTCAGCAGGCGGTGCTGCAAGAAAGATCACGGCTCCCTTTGAATTTCTGGGAAGGCATTCCCTTATCATATATCTGGGTCACCAGCCCATTATCTACGGACTGCTGTTCATCATATTTAAACTTACGGGAAAGATCTGATGAAAAGAAGAGATAAGACAACCGGTTCCCCTGTTAAAAAGATAATATGGAGGCTGATAATGATAGCCGCCATTATCCTTCGTATGTTCCTTATCATCTTCCTGCCCAGATTCGTGATCACCAGGCAGGCGGCTGATATCTACTGTGCCAGGATATTCCCGTTCATATCTTTTATACCCGATTCCATAAGCAATATGACATATTTCTCCATTACGGAGAATCTTGTGGTAGTAGGGTCATTCTTTATCCTTATATTTATGATCATAGGTCTAATAAGGGCTGTGATCATCATCAGGAAAAAAGGTTTTTCAAGATTTCTGATAAAGCTTACTGATGTGGTGGTGGTCATCATGATCCCCGTCATGTTCTTTACGGGAGTGTTCCAGGCGATGCACGGCGTCAATTATCTGAGGACTCCTGTGGCAGCCAGGCTTCAGCTTACAGGAGAGGAGCATACATATGAAGAATATGAGGCAGCTCTCAACTGGGCATACCAGGGGATGATCGATGCCAGAAGGCAGCTGGGCGAAGACTACAACGGAGTTGCCCATCTCTCTACGAGCTTTCAGGTATGTGTGGATGATGCCAACAGTCTGATCAATGCAGTTTCCTATTTTTATGATCTTGACATGTCTCCTAACTATGTCAGGGCGAAACCTGTTATGCTCAGCAGGCTCTGGGGCTATACAGATATTGCCGGTGTCTATGATCCTATGATAGGAGAGAGCAATATAAATACTGACTATCTGGATATTCTCCATTTTCCCGTTACTCTTTGTCATGAGATCGCTCACGCCAAAGGATACGCCAGGGAGAATGATGCCAATACGGTGGCTGTCCTTACCTGTATCATGTCTCCCAGACCCGACTTTAAGTATGCAGGCTATTACTATATCTTCATGCGCCTTTACGGCACCGTATCTGATTATGCAGAGCATGAGGGAGTTACCATGTATGATTATTTCGGCAACCCTGCTTTTGATATGGTAAGAAGGGATATCATCGCATGTCAGGCCCATGATCACACATATGAGACAGGTCCCATAGCTGATCTTATCTCCGACTTTTCAGAGAGCGCCAATGATACGTTCCTGGAGGTCAACGGTCAGGAGGGAGGAACAGATACATATGTGGTCCCTTCTGATATCTATGTGGACTTTTTCTGTAAATATATAAATGATGTAGAGAGCGGTAATAATGCTTAAGATCATCCTTCAAGGCCACGAAAACTATTATGGGCTGTGCGATATCGCAAGGATCTTTTTCGGTCCCTCAAAAGAGGTCCGTGAAGATAATATGATCTTATGTCAGGATGGGCCCGATATCGAGATAATCAGCAGATATCAAAACGGGGAAGTAAGCACCTTCATCAAAGGGGAGAGCCCTGTAAGGAGCGGTCTTGAGAGCATACCCGTAAAGCGGGAAGTTAAAAGGGACCTTTATATCCTTCTTTCAAAGATCACCGGAAGATCCTTTCCCTGGGGCTGCCTTACGGGAATAAGACCGACTGTAGTAGCAAACGAGGAGGGAAGGGATCCTCAGAAGATGACAAATGATTATCTTGTCAGGGAGGATAAGGCAGTGATCGCCTGTGAGACCGCCGGAGCGGAAAACAGGATCCTGGAAAAGACGGATGAAAAGCAGATCAACATCTATATTGGTGTCCCTTTCTGCCCCTCCAGATGCGAATACTGTTCATTTATATCATCTGATGCGGTTAAGCACCTGTCTTTGCTGGAACCCTATGAAAAAGCGGTGGAAAGGGAACTGGAGCTTTTGTCCGAAGGTATAAGAAGGCCGGTTGGTACTTTATATCTTGGAGGAGGAACGCCTACTGTTTTCGATGACCGTCTTTTCGGGAAGTTTATAGGCACCATAGCGGACAGGCTTGATCCTTTACCCGGGGCTGAGTTTACAGTGGAGGCAGGAAGGCCGGATACCATAACGGAATATAAGCTTGATGCCATGAAGGATGCGGGAGTTACAAGGGTCTGCATCAATCCCCAGACCATGAAGACGGAGACACTTACAAAGCTTAACCGCCGCCACAGCAGCGAAGATATAATAGGAGCATATGAACTGGCAAGGAAGAAGGGCTTTGACACCATCAATATGGATCTGATCGCCGGGCTTAAATACGAGACGGCAGAGGACCTGTTGTTCTCCGTTAATAAGCTTATAGAGCTGGGGCCTGAGAATATCACTATCCATACCCTCTACAAGAAAAGAAGGGCGGACATCTCAAGGGAGGATGTGCTCCGGGAGGACGGAGCAGTGGACGACGCTGTCAGCAGGTCATACGGGATGCTCAGGGAGGCAGGATACTTCCCCTATTACATGTACCGCCAGAAAGACACCGGCTATGGTCTCGAAAATATCGGTTTTTCCAAAAAAGGATATGAGTGCCTTTATAACGTGGCTATGATGACGGATAAAAGGGATGTGCTTTCCATAGGAGCCGGCGGCGTCAGCAAGAGGATATTTGAAAACAACAGGTTTGAGAGACTGCCCTGCGTCAAGGATCCGATCATGTATATAAATGATGTGGATAAGATCTCGGAACGCAAGCTTGATTTTTGGGAAAGGAATATATGATAATAACCCTATGATATGCCCAAGATGTAAAACAGAAAACGGATCCAGGACCATCTGCAGCAAATGCGGATTTTATATCTACCATCCTGACGTCAACAACAGGGTGAAGATGACCAAAGCCGAAAGGGCCAGGGAAGATGCCAAGATCATGGGTAAAAAGGTCTGGAAAGTCCTGAAGGTCGTCTGGATCATTATCGTCATCGTGGTGATGAGCTTCTGGATCCTGGCTGGACTTATGTATCTTTCAGGCGGTATAGGCCTGGGCTGATATTATTCCTGATCGTCAGTCCTCTCGCTGATGATGAATCTGGGGCGCGCCTTTGTCTCCATGTAGATCTTACCGATATACTCGCCTATTACGCCGAGGCTTATAAGCTGTATTCCGGAGAGGAAACAGATGATGGAACTGGTGCTTGCCCATCCTTCGATGGTTGCTCCCATGAAATATCTTATAAATGTGTAGATGAGCATGATAAAGCTTAAGAAAGCGACTATTATACCCATTCCCGTAATGATCCTTATAGGCTTGATGGAAAGGCTGGTAATACCGTCAAATGCCAGGGCCAGCATCTTGGAAAGGGGATAGTGGCTCTCACCGGCGATCCTCTCATGACGCTCATAGTAAACTGAAGTGCTCTTAAATCCCACAAGAGGGATCATGCCCCGGAGGAAGATATTTACTTCCTTGAAGTTTGCAAATTCCTTCAATACCTTTGAAGATACCAGACGGTAGTCCGCATGGTTGAATACGACTTCAGCCCCCATGGAAGCCAGGAGCTTATAGAAAGATTCTGCTGTGAACCTCTTCATAAATGTATCGGTCTCACGCTTTGATCTTACACCGTATACGACTTCGCATCCGTTATGATACTCCTTGACCATCTGGGTCATGGCAGTGATATCATCCTGTCCGTCGCAGTCAATGGAGATGGTGATATCGGAAAGCTCCTTAGCCTCCATAAGACCGGCAAGCAGAGCATTCTGATGACCTCTGTTGCGGCTTAAGCAGATCCCCTTGAAGACCGGATCCTGTTTTGAAAGGTCTTTGATGATCCCCCAGGTCTTGTCCCGGCTTCCGTCATTTACGAACATGACCTTACTGTCCTTTGACACCAGTTCATCAGCGATCATCGAATCGATCTGCTTCTTGAACTCAGGAGCGGTAATGGGAAGTACTTCCTCCTCGATGTAGCAAGGAATCACTATATACAAAACGGGCTTGTTCATCATTTATCTCCCT
>JAGAFH010000096.1 GCA_017612755.1 Clostridiales bacterium | reverse complement strand
GTGCAGTAGCCCTTAACAAGATGCTCACCGAAAAAAAGGAAAGAGATAAAAAAGTTCCCTGACATAAGATTATCCCGGACCGCCAGGGCAGTCCGGGATAATTAAGAGTTTATCTTCAGAAGTTGTTTTTATTTATCTTCTTCAGGATTCAATACCTTACCGGTCTCCATGTAATGGTAAGCATCCTTGATGAAGCTTACGATGATCATGATGATGACGATCGCTACAGGGAAGGCAGCGATGATGGATACTGACTGGATGTTGTTCATGGAACTCTCAGAGAAGATGAGTGCGATGGGAAGAAGGATAAGAAGCATAGCCCAGAAGAGCTTCATCTTCTTAGATGCCATCTCATCACCCTTCATATTCTTGTAAGAGTAGGAAGAAGCAACAAGTGTGATGGAGTCGAAGGATGTTGCATAGAATGCGATCATGGACAGGATCAGAAGAACAAGTACGACCTGGTAGCAGGGAAGCTGCTTGATGATGTCGATGATGACTGCATAAAGATCATATCCGTTTGACTCATATGCTCCGATAGCATCGAACTGACCTGTAACCTGAAGGTTGAGACCGTAGTTACCGAGTACGATGAAGGAGATAAGTGTGGAGCAAAGTCCGAAAGCATATGTTCCAAGGATTACCTGCTTAACTGTACGGCCTCTTGAGATGTTACCCATAAAGAAAGGAGCAGCTACGCACCATACGAGCCAGTATGCCCAGTAGTACATGGTCCAGTTCTGGGGGAAACAGTTCTCTCTTAAGGGATCTGTATATGTGCTGAGAACAGCAAAATTCTGTGCAGCAAGACCAAGCTCGGAGAAACCGTTCTCAAGGATATATACTGCCTTGCCGCCGAAGATGAATACAAATGCAAGGATGAGGCCGAAGAATAACATACAGATCTTGGAAAGAGCATTGACGCCCTTCATACCGATCATTACGGATGTTGTATATGTTGCAAATGTAACGAGAAGGATCGCAATGGTGATCCACTTGGTGTACTCGATACCAAAAAGAGTAGTAAGAGCATTACCAAGAAGAGGAGTAGCAACTGAGAATGTTGTTGCAGTACCGGCGATGAGGGCAACGATGGCAAGTACATCGATAACCTTACCAACGGGACCGTCAACCTTCTTACCCAGAAGGGCACGGCAGGACTCGGAATACTTCTGCTTGTTAGATCCTCTAACGTGGATCATGAAGCCGAAGCAGGCAGCAAGAACTGCGTAGAAACTCCATACGATAGGGCCCCAGTGATAAAGAGGCATAACATTTGCCCAGTCGTTGATATTACCTAAAGCCTGTACTCTGGGTTCCTCAGCATAGTAGATCCACTCACAGAAAGAGTAGAAGAGGATATCAGCTGCAAGACCGCAGCAGAATACCATGGCACCCCATGCGAAGAAACCGTACTTGGGCTTCTCATCAGGTCCTCCGAGCTTAACATTACCGATCTTGGAGAATGAGATGAACAGGGAGATAAGGAATATTCCCAGTGCAACTACGAGATAGTAAAGACCCATCTGGTCTCCGAGGAATGTTCTTATAGCGCTGATCGTATTTGTTGAACCTTCAGGATTGATGATGAAGGTACCACAAAGAACGAGCAGGACTACCAGGGGAGCGATAGTCGTTACCGGATCGATCTTACGTCCTTTTTCGACTGTCTTTATGTTCTCTTCGACAGTCTTCTTGCTTTTGTTACTCATGTTTCATTTCCTTTCCTCCGGATACTGTAAGGATGTACCCGGCATTACATAGCTTGGGGATAGTTCTGATAGGAAGGGTCGGCACTGACAAGCTCCTCAAAGCTGTCGATCTCGACTATGTCTTCCTTTTTCATTTCCCTGATACCGAGGGAGAAATCGTCAAAGTGAACGAACATGGGGATATCATCCCAATAGATGTTCCTGTTCATGTTCTTCTCGAATTCGGTCTCGATATCACGTCTGAGGATCTTTGCATCCTCAAGGCTCCACCGGGAGATGCTGTACAGCTGCCAGCCGTTCTCACCGCCGTTTCTGGAGCATGAGATGACTTTCCCGTCTTCGACCTGCATCAGCCACTCGTCAGTAAAGCCTTGGACCCTGACGGCGTTGTATCCGGACTTTTCAAATCCGGGATCCAATATCTCATCGTTATAGATCATCTGATCTGCATCGAGGATAATGACATCCGTGTCAAGGTATTCTCTTGCAAAATATAAGGATGAGATATTGTTGCATGTGTCGTAGAGGGGATTGTTCACGATGACTATTCCGGGATACTCTTCTTTGAGCGCTTCAAATTTTTCGCCCAGATAACCTGTCACGACCACAATGTCATCTATTCCGTTATTCTTAAGGCCTCCGATGACCGTATCGATCATCCTCCTGCCGTTAACGCTTACCAAAGGCTTGGGAATATCAAATGTTACAGGATGCATCCTGTCGCCTTTTCCCGCCGCCATTATTATTGCTCTTTTTACCTTATGCATATTCCCTCCTTCTGAGCTTCTTCCATAGCGAGCTTAAAGAAGTCCTTTGCATATCTGTACTGCTTGAGGGAGTACTCTCCGAACTCAACGCCCAGTGTTCTCTTAAAGTCACACCAGTTGCTCCACAGAAGACCGCAGGATGCGATATAACAGTATATCTTTATCCTTGTTACAGCATCGCACTTACCGTCGAAATAGATATCGATAAGGTGGTCTGCCTGCTCTCTTGTGTAGTAGGAGTAGATAGAGAACATGGCCAGGTCAACAAGGGGATCCTGCATGCCTGAATATTCCCAGTCTGTAAGCTGGAGCTTCTCAAGTCCGTCGGAATCCTTATAGAAAAGGAAATTATCGGGAATAGCATCTATGTGGGTAAGGCACTTTTTCTCTGTGTGGTTCTCAACGAAAGATCTAAGGGACAGGATGTTTTCCTGGGTCTGATCGTGGTCCTTATAAACGGAACCGGAACCCTTACAGAGAGTCATGTAGTATTCGATCTGGCCATAGATATCAAAATCGTGGCCCACCTTTATGTCTGAATCATGAAACTTCTTAAGAAGCTTCATACCTTTCCTAAGGTCTTCCTCACAAAGGGGATCGAGGGATCTGACATCATTTAAGAACCTGGTGATCTTATATCCCGTCTTGGGATCGATATATACAGGATCGTCACAAAAACCCCTGCCGGAGATCTTATGATAAACTTCTGCCTCATGCTCCCTGTCAATAAGAAGGTCAGTTCCCTCACCGGGGATCCTCATGATATATCTGTCGCCCTTGCAGGTGAAGATAAACGACCTGTTGGTCATACCCTTCTTAAGGATCTCTATATCAACGATCTCGGAATGATCTGCGCCAAAACAGCCTGCGATAACGTCAATAGCATCAGATCTGAGCTGGTTAGAATCACTGTCAAACTCACGAAGCTGCTCATAAGTATTGATCTCAACAGCATCAGATGCGCTGATGATCTTTGCATTGATCCTGGGTTCAAGATCAAAGAGTGCTGCCTCCCAGAACAGGTTATCGTTAGCCGGGTTCTGTGTGAGCTTTTTGACGTTGCTTCTGAGCTTTTCCGCATCTTCTCCATCTATATAGGAGATACCGATCATCTTGTTGGCATCAGCTTCGCCTTTGCCTGTGATCTCCAGCTGTCTGTTGAGCTTTATGCCTCCGTTTGCGATCTTCTCTTCGCTGACCATGTACCAGGAATAAGGTTCAAATGTCGTAAACGGATTATTCCTGCACCAGATATCGCAGGGGATTATATAAGTATTACCTATCCTGTCGACGACTTTATCAACAGAATAGAGATTATTCTTAAAAAAGTATTCAGAATTTGGGACCAGATCCACGCCGTATCTGTCGATAAGATACTCGAACTGTTCCATGAGGAATCCGACGACTACGGTAATGTCCTTTATGCCCGCCTCGTGAAGCTGCTCGATCTGCCTTTCGATCAGAGTCTGTCCCTTGACCTGAAGAAGAGCCTTGGGGACTTCAAGATTGATGGGGACCATCCTCATGCCGAAACCGGCTGCAAGGATAACTGCATTGGCGGGAGTCTTCTTTTTGATAAGATCCATGCCGGGCTTTAAGACAGCCAGGTCTTCGGAGATATAACCTTCGTCCTTAAGGTTTTTGACTGATTTGTTGACGACACCCAGAGAAAGCCCTGTCCTGGATGCTATAGTCCTCTGGTTGCCTGCTCCCTCTCTTACGATAGAAGAGAATACGTCAGCGTCATATCTGTTCACGAAGTAACATCTCCTGTTTGTTCACGAATCAAAACTGTTTCTTGTTCACGAACAACACAATATCACTGTTACTTCTTTTTTGCAACCTTTTTTTCGCTTTTTTCTTTCTGAGATGTTATTTCTTTGTATTTATTAATAATAAAGTCAACGGTCCTTACTGCACCTTCGCCCATATAGACCCAGGTCTCGGATCTTGCCTTATCTCTTCCCTGCTTAAAGTAGGGGTCCATAAGGACAGTATCCAGGAGTTTCTTCATATCCTTCAGATTAGTGCCGTCCAGCTGCTTGCCCAGGAACGGAAGGATCCTTAAGGTCCAGGGTTTCTCATCAAGCCAGTAGTAGTCGTAACATCCGGGATCAAATGACGTATCGGCATAAAGGATAGGCTTATCAAAAGCCAGGGTAAAGTCGAAGATGATACCCGAGAAATCAGAGATAAGAACATCTGCATTAAACAGGGATTCAAAGTTGTCGGGATTTCTGTCCCACTTCAGGTGTTCTGTAGCAGGATACTTCTCCATAATGCCCTCTACCATTCCCGGATCAGCGATAAAAGACTGGGGATGGGGTCTGACGATAATGTCATATCCTGTCTTTATAAGTTCTTCAAGAACAGCTGTGCCATACTTGTTAAAGATACTGTTGGGACCCCAGGAGGGAGCCAGAAGGATGGTCCTGTTCTCCTTTTCCGGCTTAGGCATCGAAGCGATCTTGGTCCTCATATCATCCATATAAGGAATACCCACAAGATCCAGATCCTTGGCAGGAAGGTTCCTCTTCTTCTCAAGCTCTCTTACCTCATCGATCTGATACTGTCCGGAAAGAAGGATTGAATCGAAGTAGTCCGTACCGAACATCCTGTAGCCTGCAATATCATTGGCGGCATGCTGGACATGGCAGTAGTGGTCTACAAACTTGGATCTCTTCCACTGATATACGTTAAGTCCCGGAGTAGATGCAATGACAATGCCAGCATTTACCATATTGAGCTTGGCATATGCCTTATTACCCTCTCCGACAAACTCGAACTTTATGTGCTCATATTTCTGCTCAAGGGCCGGGTCGTCAGGAGATGTGGTCCAGTAGACAACATCAACTCCCCGCTTCTCAAACTCGTCGCAGATGGGCTTAAAGACTTCCCAGTATCTCTTTGCCTCGGCAAAGATCAGATAGGGGATCTTGTTGCTGTCCACCTTACTCTGCTTACCTCTTGTGAAAACAAACTTGATCTTTACCCATGCCACTTTGAAAAGATAGATAAGGAATCCGACGATACTTATCATTATGGTAAAGAGCATACTTCCCGTTCCGGGATCGATGTACAAGAAGATCATGTCATTCATATCAGTACTCTCCTAAATATTCCCAGTTTGCTTCTTAAAATATATTATCATGAACCGAATACCAAGGGCCGACATTAAACACATTTCCGTCGTTATCCTGGGGTTTGTAGTCATGTGAGAAGAAGATCTCAAGAGG
>JAGAFH010000095.1 GCA_017612755.1 Clostridiales bacterium | reverse complement strand
GATCTCTTCAGGATCTATGGCCTTTTCCAGGTGGGACAGGGCAGTTTGGGCCCCGCCGTTCTTTCCCAGAAAATCGAATACATGAAACTCTGAGGGAGCATTCTGCTCCCCCAGTAATCTGTTCATTATGTTCGCTGCGTAAAATCCGATGCCCGTGAGCTCTTTCCCCGCCAGCGGTTGAAGATTATAGGCTATCACGTGATCTTATTTAAGTTTTGCTTCGACGAATGCGCTCATCTGCTCCTTGACTGATGCAAGGCGGGATTTGGCGCCGTCCTCTGTGGAATCGTAGATACCGAAGTAGATCTTGAGCTTAGGCTCTGTTCCGGAAGGTCTTGCACACGCCCAGTCAAGTCCCTTGTCGCCGCCCAGCTCATAAAGAAGGACGTTGGACTTGGGAAGTGTAAGCTCGGTGGTCTTTACCTCATCGCCGCTGAAATCATATCTTACGGACTTGCTGTAATCCCTTACCGCAACAACGGAAGGTCCTCCGATAAGAGCCTGAGCGTCAGAAGAGCTCTTGCAGTTTTCCAGTTCGCTTCTCATCTCATCCATGGCATTTACGATCTTAGCGATACCTTCCTTGCCTTCGAGGGTGAAGCTTACTGCCTGCTCGAAGCCGTAACCGTGCTTCTTGTAGATCCTCTCCAGCCTGTCGAAGAGGGACTCGCCCATATCAAAGGACTGGGCAGCCATTCCACAGACCAGCATAGCCGCAACAACGGCATCCTTATCTCTTACGGATGTTCCGGAAAGGTATCCGTAGCTCTCCTCGAAACCGAACTGGAAATGCTTGTCGCCAAACTCGTCGTCGAACTTGATCCTCTCGCCGATATACTTGAATCCTGTAAGGGTCTCCTGAAGTTCAACTCCATACTCCCGGCAAACGGAAGCACAGAGCTTGGTGGAAACGATAGTAGTACATGCAAAGGAATTGTCCTCCAGAGTTCCCAGGCGCTTCTTGGAATCAAGGATATAATCCAGGAGCATAAGTCCTACCTGGTTACCGGTGAAGCACTTATAGACTACTTCGCCATTCTCCTCTGTCCTTGCTGCGATACCAAGTCTGTCTGAGTCAGGGTCTGTTCCGAAGACAAGGGAAGCATTTACTTTCTTTGCGAGCTCGATACCCATTGTAAGGGCAGCGGGATCCTCGGGATTAGGTGACTTGACCGTAGGGAAAGCTCCATCGGGAAGTTCCTGCTGGGGAACAACGTGAACGTTGTTAAAGCCGGCCTTCTTAAGGATCCTTCTTACAGGCTTGTTTCCTGAACCGTGAAGAGGAGTATAAACGATGCTCATATCGCTCTGGCGGGAGATGGCCTCCTTGTCGATGATGAGCTCTGTAAGCATATCGATATAAGCCGTGTCGACCTCAGGTCCGAATCTCTGTATAAGTCCGGAAGCTACGGCCTCGTCAAAATCAGCCTTCCTAATGGTACGTACGTCGGCATACTGCTCCATATTTGAAAGGATGGCGGAAGCAGCCTCATTTGTTACCTGGCCGCCGTCCTCGCCATATACCTTATAGCCGTTATACTTGGGCGGGTTATGGGATGCGGTGATCATTACGCCGCAGAAAGCATTGAAGTATCTTACGGAGTAGCTGCACACAGGGACCGGACGGAGCTCGTCGGAAAGATAAGCCTTAACGCCGTAAGCTGCGAAAGTACTTGCAGCTACCTGTGCAAACTCGGGGGAATAATGTCTTGAGTCGTAGCAGATGGCAACGCCTCTCTTCATGGCCTCTTCACCGTTAGAGACGATATACTGGGCAAGACCTGCAGAAGCCTTTGCAACAGTGTATATATTCATCCTGTTCGTTCCTGCGCCGAGAACTCCCCTAAGTCCTCCGGTACCGAACTCCAGATCCTTATAAAACCTCTCTTCGATCTCTTTGTCGTCGTCTGCGATGCCCTGAAGTTCAAGCCTTGTATCCTCATCAAAGTAAGGGTCCTGACTCCAGATAAGATATGTGTCCTTGTAATTCATATTGATCCTTCCTTTCTTTTGCCGTTGGTAACTATACCATAATTCGCCTTTATTTTGTCTGTTTATTTTTTTTGATAACCACCTGTGACGCGATAAGCCCGATGATGCCCAGGACGCTTATGACTGCGCCGGCCTTAAGACCCGGGGCCGTAAATACCAGTTCTATGTCATGATGTCCCGTTCCGGGATCTATTCCGATCAGAGCTCCCTGGTACGGTGTGATCTCTGTTTCCTGACCGTCGATATAGAGCTTCCAGCCGTCTTCGTAGGGGATGGTAGTAAGGATAGTCTGTCCCTGTCCAAGATCTGATGTCATGGATACATAGCCGTTCTGAACTGTTCCAACCGTTACGGAAGATGTGTCTATACCGGAGAATGCTTCGTCAAAAGCATCCTTGTCAAGATATGCAAAGTTTATGGAAAGGTACTTGAAGCTGGTCCTATCGATGACGATGGAGACATTTATCTCAGAACCCTCCTCAAAAGATCCGATCCTGGCGATAGTGGAATAGAAAGTCGACTCCGGCCAGGCCGTATATCTTTCCCCGTTTACCCGGAGCGTCCAGTTATTCATGGTCCTGTAGGTGGAAACGTTCATGTAGAGCTCGTCAGGGGATTCGATCGTGACCTTGTAATTGATGATCATAGGGATGGACTTATTTGTCCTGTAGAGGGTGATCATATTTGAAGACGGATCATATAGATCCTCAACGCCGAGATCATCGGGATCGAACTTCTTATCGGAAGAGAGGAAATCCACTACCACATTCTCATCTTCTTCCTCCTCTTCTTCTTTTCCGAGGTAAGCGTTTATGTCGTAGTCAGAATAGTTGATGGCCTCTTCCTCCACAGTCTCAGCCGGAACAAAGTAAGAAACGCCGTCAAAGGCCTCAGGGAACAGTGAACCATACCAGTCCTGTCTGAAGCTGAAATAATCTTTGTCCGTTACGTTCTTCTCAAGAGAGTAGAAATCAAAATCAAAGGCGGAGTAATCCACGGGTATTGCCAGGGGAAGGACATTGTCGTTTATGAGGAAATTAAATCCCTGGTCATAGCCGTCCTCCGCAACAAATCTTGCAGCCGTGTAATCTCTTCTGGCATAGACAGATCCGATGGAGAAGAAGGCATCAGTATCAGGCGCCGCATAAGAATAACCGGCGGTAAAGTAGTTATAGTTAACGTTATAACCCAGCTGCTTCAAAAATCTTCCGAAGGTCTTGTTGGAATTGGAATTAAAAAGTGATATTCCGTTATATCCGGCATAATAAGCTCCGGAATCGTCGATAGCCGAAACTTTTCCCGATCCGTCCTGCTCCATTTCGCTCCTGAAGGAGTTGCCCAGGATAGAGGATGCATTGGCACAGTCCTCCACTGCCAGGATGGAGTTTATATAATCTTCGGAGAAACCGTAGTGAAGGGACAGGGTGGATACGCCTCCGGAAAGGATAGGTCCCATGATGGCCGTCTCAAATACAGTCAGAAGACAGAGCAAGAACGGAAGGATCCGGGGCATATCCTTAAGCTGGGGATGCCAGGTCTCCTTCTTCATCAGGATCAGTATAAAGGCGATAGCAGAGATTATCAGGAGATTAAACAGGAATACCCCGTCCCTCTCCTTTATTTGGCCCAGGCTCTGGGCAAGGAAAAGGGCACCCAGGACCATAGCCGTACTGATGGAGATCTCCCTGACAGTGACCTTTGAAAACCTCTCCAGCAGCTTATAGGCGAGCACCAGGAAGAAAGGCATAAATACGAAGGACTCCCTGTGCCAGAACCAGTTGGGGGAATCAAATACCTGCCAGGCCGTATCCAGGGCATCTATTGCCAGTGAAAGATAGATAAGGGCAGCACATACTCCATAGACGATCTTCTCCTTTCTTGAAGATGCCTTTGCCACAAAGAAGATGACCGTGAAGAGTGTGACCACCGTGCTTATAAACACAAAAGGAAGATTGCCGATAAGAACATCGGTGAATTCTCCAGGAGTTCCGTTAAACATCTGGTCAAGGAGATCGATGGCTGAAAATGACATATAATCTGCCACGTTCTTGGAGTGGGTGGGATCTGCGTTCCTTATGGTATCAAGTCCCACAGGGACCAGGATGACACAAAGGGTCATAGCGCAGAATACCGCAGTGGCAATGAACTTTCCGATCTTTCTGAAAGGCTTTCCGGCCTTGGCAAGATCCCCTCTTATGTACATGCGGACTATCAGGTAGATAAAAGAGAAGATGCCCGCCATATATGCGATGTAGTAGTTGGTGATGAAAAGCAGAAGAAGGGTCACTATAAGTCCCTTTGTCTTCCCGTCCTCCAGAAAGTCCTCCACAAAATAAAGGAGCAGGGGCAGGAGCATATAGCCGTCCAGCCACATGATCTGGAACAGGAAGATCGTCGTATAAGAGGAATAAGCATACATCATGCCGAAGAGCACCGGCCACCAGGTATACT
>JAGAFH010000094.1 GCA_017612755.1 Clostridiales bacterium | reverse complement strand
CCTCGAAACCCCTGAAAATACTGGTGTTCGCGAGCGGATTCGAACCGCTGGCCTACCGCTTAGGAGGCGGTCGCTCTATCCAGCTGAGCTACGCAAACAATTCAGACTTGAACATTGTACCACAAATATCCGTTTTGCGAAGTCTTTTTTCTCTTAAAAAAGGAACCCCGTCCGGTCTATTGAGCGGACGGGGCAAACCGTATATAGAGAGGGGAACGGTTTGACACTATTTAAGTCAGATTACCTGACAGACTTGATTTTACTACATTTCACGGTAAATTCAATAGCTACGGGAACATTTCAAGAAAGTTTTAGATTAAGAGGCAGCTGTCTACCAGCATAAGGATGACACCTGCGATGATGACCATGAGGGGAGCGCCTGCTGCAAAGGGGCTTCTTTCCGAGAAAACAGTCTTTCTTTTGTATGTCAGCAAAAGCCCTGTAACCGTTAAGTCTACAGCGATAAACAGGATGGTCTTCCCTACTGTCGGGAACTCCGGGACCGCCAGACATAAGGCCATGGCTTCGAATGGGAAGAATCTGAAGAAGTCCTTTTTCGCCGTGATGAGGATCACTACAGCCATTACTGTGCAGAGCATAAGGGGCACATAGGCGTAGAGGCTGATGCCCGTACCGGTCTCTACTAAAGTGATGATCTTTGAGACTGCGAAAGCGAAGATAACGGATCCGAGCATTAAAGTACGCTCTTTGGCAAAACCGTCCAGGATCTCCCTTCTTGTATGGGCCATCCCTTCCGCGCCTGAAAGGTAGTCGGAAGAAAACACTATTTGTTTATTTGTGAAGATGGAGATGATGTAGGAAAAGGCGATCAGGTAAAGTCCCGAGATCAGTACTGACGCTGCCATACTTGTCCTCTCAAAGAGCCTGGCTGACATAAAGCCCGGTACCGATACGAGAAAAGAGATGACTAAAGGATAGATGATCTCCTTTGTAACGTGTGCCGTATCCCCGTTCTTTCCGTTCAGGACATAGAGAGCCATAAATCCTGTGGCAAGAGGTATAAAGCATATTACAGGGCATTCAGGGTCTATATAGGCCTTGGTGAGTGCCGGTGCAAATGCCAAGGCAAAATCCAGAAGGAAGACCAGAGGCATAAGTTCTGTTTTCTTTATGAACCTGACGGTGCCTGTCCATACGATGACCATACCCAGGAAGAACAGAAGGCTTACGGGTATAAAAGATGAGGAGATAAATATAAAGTTCAGGGAAATGACAGAGCAGATCAGGAAGACGGATGCCGCCCTGGTCATGGAGGTGGTCTTTCCGCTCCTTATGTCTTCAGCGGTCTCTTCCGTCAGAAAGTCCGGCTTTCCGATGTCGGTAGTATCAAAGGGTGAAAACTGTTTTTTCCCGAATGCCATTTTCTCCTCCTTTCCCCTTATGCCATCCAGCCAAGATAGCTCTTAAGGAACTTATATGATATGTTGATGCCCGAGATGACATATTCAGACCTTCCTGAAGATCCCGGGATACCGTCTATATATGTTCTTATCTCTGAGACGGGGATACCGTCTATACTGTCTTCGTACTGGCGTCTCTCTCCTTCGGGGATGATGCCGTCCTCATACCCTTCGTTGATGTATCCGGGATCGTTTACGGAGGAGTTATCGTTATCGTCTCCTTCTTCCCCGCCTTCCTCATCTTCTGTTGTGATGAGACCTCCCGAGACTGCATCGGCAGCTTCGGAAATGCTCAGGTCCCTGATATAGACTTCGTTCTCATCGAAGATCTTGAAGAGATTGGGATAGTCCTCGAAGGAATAGACTATGTAGCCTTCGTCAGTGAGCATTCCCAGGTTTTCCGGGGAGTCCTGGAAGAGATATGTGACCAGAGTTGTCATGTCCTCCATATAGCTGTCCTTGTCGTAGCCTTCCCTGGAATATCCGATACACTCGTTTACCAGGTCTACGAAAGGCCTGATGCTGATGGTTACGCCATCCACGATATCGGTAGTTCCGTCCGACTTCATGGCCAGCTCTGAAGGATCCTGAAGGGTCAGCAGTTCATGGCAGAGATTATAGGACTGGGTAGCCCAGAGTTCTCCGGAAACGGAATAGGCACCGTTAAGGGATGCTTCGCGCTTGTTTCTTGTGGTCCTGTCGATATTGAAGGCATCCCAGGAGATCCTGGTGATGACACCGTCTTCCACATCCATCTCTATATAGTCTATATAGCCGCTGTTATCTGCTTCCAGCATCTGGGCATAGTAGGTACCGTCGTTAAGACCCGGGATCATGTTGCTGACCATATCGGGATCTATGACCGCATCAGATCCGGCAAGAGCCACGGGGACCTGCATATCCACCGTCTGGCCGGCGATGATCTGTATCTCCTCATCGGTGATGGATGCGGGGAACTGCTCATCGTGGATATGTTCTATTCCGGTAAGCTCAGCGCCGTCAAATGTTATTCCCGTAAGAAGGTGAAGTTCCGTGTAGTCCTTTGTATTTACTGTAAGATCGATAACGAATCCGACAGGACTTCCGTCGTTTCTGAAGCCCTCGTAGACGTGGGAGATCTCATCGTATCCCTCGTAGGCAGAGGCATCCAGTTCCTCGTAGTAGTCAGCTTCCAGGATATGTCCGAAACGGTCCTTATACTTCTGCTGGACACGCCTGTTCTCCTCGTCGGAAGAAAGGAAAGATCCGATGATGAGGAGCACTACGCTCAGGACCACCAGGAGGAGGGCTTCAACTGTTATCTTTCTGACAAAACGGCCTTCAAGCATCAGCCTGCCCTCCCTTCTGTCTCATCTTCCTTCCGGCAGAATCCGTAAAGTCCATAAATCCGGAGATAAGACCAACAGCCAGAGGCGGGACACAGAGAGTGACTGCGGGATTCCCCCTGAGGGACAATGCTACCGCAATAAGACCTCCGATCATGCCCATAAGGACTCCGTTAAGGCCTCTTCTGGAAGTGGTGGTAATATCAGACATGATAAATACGGCTGCAAATACGACTCCCGACGTCATGATAAAAACGAAAGTATTATATACGTCAGTCCTGACATCCACTATAAGCCTTCCTATTATGATTATGGCGATAAAGGCCACAGGGGTCTCAAGCCTTATGGATCTTTTGATGATCAGATATACAAGACCCGTTATTACCATGATGAGGCATCCGGTACCTATAAATGCGGGATAATGTCCGGCGATAAGCTCCACCGGCCTGAAATCGGAATACTCCGCTACCGCCGTCTCTTCCGGTACTTTTGTATCGAAAAGGCTCTTATAGGCAAGCATCTTGACGCCCACGGAATAAAATCCGCTCATCCTTTCAGGGAAACAGACTTCAACGAAAAGCCTGCCGGCCGCAGCAGGATTTACAAATCCGGCTCCCTCTCCCCCGAAAAGTCCCTTTACCACGATGCTTCCGAAGAGCACCGCCAGGGCAGCCATATAAAGCGAAGTCCCCGGAGGCAGGAGCATGGCCAGGACGATACCGTTAACGGCGGGACTTAAGTCACGAAGACTGCCCCTTCCCGTCACCTTTTTCATGGCGGTCTCGGTCAGGATCCATAGCGCCGCAGTAAAGACTGTCAGCACGAGGGCCCTTAATCCGTAGGAAAAGACTGCATATACCACACAGGGCAGAAGGGCGGCGATGGTCTTCAGATCCATTACTGCGATATTGTTGTCGATGTGGATAAAGGGAGCTGTCCTCATACGATCTTCCCTCCTTCGAAAGGAAGAACGATATCGTCGCTCTTTTTGGCGCTGTCACTCTTCTCCTCTTCCTCATAGGCCTCAAGAAGTGATACGGCACCCAGCTTGATCTTATCTACTGAGAAGTGGGTCCTGGTGGTATATGTTCTCCTGGAAGCTGCATAGGAAGCGATTGTCTTTGTCAGGTCGATGCCTGAAGGACATATATAGGAACAGGCGCCGCAGGAAATACATTTTCCTGCACCTTCAAGATCCGCTTCTTCCACGCTTCCCTTCTTCAGAAGGTGATGTATAAGTCCGGGCTCTATATCCATGGGGCAGGCATTGCTGCAGTCACCGCAGTGGATGCAGGGCATTGTGGCTATATCCCTTCTCGGAAGGATGGTTATTCCCGAAGTGGTCTTTACTACAGGGGTGTTGTCCGGATCTTCCGCCTCAAGTCCCGTAAGACAGTTGCCCCAGATGACCAGGTTCTGGGTGTCGGTCATGCCGTTTACAGTATTCATGAGTTCCGACAGGGGCGTTCCTATGGGAGCTATTACATTATTTCTGATCCCGTTCTCTCCGGTCACCGTAAGGACCCTTGCCACTAAGGGCATATTGTCGCTTATGGCTTCCCAGCAGGCATAAAGGGTAGAACAGTTAAAAAGGACGGCAGAACATGTCTCCTCCAAAGTCTCGGTCTCACTGATCTCAACTCCGTAAAGGGCTTTTGCCACCAGACGGTAGTATCCCTGGGGGAATCTGTTCCTGAAGAACTTAAAGTTGAATGAATATCCCGAATATCTGCCGGCAGTCCTTTCCATGGCAGCCTGAAGGGCCAGTATCTCCTCTTTCCTGTCTTCGGATATAAGGAAGTTTATCCTGGAAACTCCGGCGGCTCCCGCCACTGCTACAGCACCCATAACGATGTAGTCGGCAGAGTTGTTTATCCTGACAAAATCAGAGTCAGCATAAGGCTCGCTCTGAAGGCAGTTGACCAGAAGTTCCTCAACATGGAACATCCTGGCCCTGTTTATCTTTGCAATGGTGGGGATACCCTCGCCGCCCATTCCGACGATGCCCGCATCCTTGATGATGCCCATAACGGAAGAGGCACTGATATTAACGTCATTTCTGGGGCTGACGGAAGGATGGAAGGTCCTCTTCCTGTCGCTTTTGATAAAGACGGCTTTGCAGTTTACGCCGTTGGGAAGGGTTATGTCTTTTATGTCTGTTACATCACCTGAGATACCGCTGTGGACCGGCACTGCAAAAGTACCGGGAGCCGGCATGCCCACGCACTGTCCTATAAGGACGTGCTCACCTATGCTGACCGTGGGAATGACCTCGTCTCCGTAGTGCTGTTTCATGGGAAGGATCACCCTGGTGGGATAGATCCTCTCCAGCATAATTTCCTTCTTAAAAGACGAACGCTTTGAAAAATCCAAAGCGTCGTCTGTTACGATACCGTTATTAAAGGAATGTATCCGTTCGGTGAAAGGCATCAGTCTGCGTAGCCTTCAAGGCGTTTAGCATAGCTGGATCTTCCCAGCTTCCTGATAGCTTTCGCTTCGATCTGACGGATCCTCTCTCTTGTTACGCCAAGGCTCTTACCGACTTCCTCAAGGGTCCTCTGCTTGTCGTCGTCGAGACCGAATCTCAGTCTGATGACCTTAGCCTCCCTCTCAGTGAGAAGATCGAGTACCTTGATAAGGTCTTCCTTGAGAAGATCCCTTGATACTTCCTCGTCAGGAGAAACATACTCGTCACTTGAGATGAAGTCTACAAGATGGCTGTCCTCTTCCTCACCTACAGGCTTGTCGATGGATACGGGATCCTG
>JAGAFH010000093.1 GCA_017612755.1 Clostridiales bacterium | reverse complement strand
TGCTTCTTTAACTTCCTGGGCTTTCTCTTCTACCTTTGTTGTCTGGGGGAAGGAGATATCATCTTTCTTCTCAGGAATGCTTTCAGGTAAAGGAGATTCGCCGTTATTCTCTGTGTTTGCAAAATCACTGTTGGCTTTTGAAGATGTAGCAAAATCAAGATCTTTTCCAGCCTTGAAAGGGCTCTTGTCGGGAGTTGCTGCAAATTCCTTAAAGTCAGGATCATCATCGATGAAGAGGGGAGCATTATCGTCCGGCTCGATAGGAGCAGGCTTAAGTTCAGGCTCTTCAGCCTTAGCTTCTTCTACCTTGGGTTCTTCTTTGATCTGGGGTGCGGGCTCGGTCTTGGGTCCCTCGCCAAATACGGGAGCGGAAGGATCAGGCTCGATAGGTGCCGGTGCAGGTGCGGGTGCTTCTTCAGGCACGGGTGCAGGTGCGGGAGCGGCCTCTTCGACCTTCTTCTCGATTATCTTCTTAGGTTCAGCTGCATCTGTATGAACAGGTTCAGCAGCTCCGGGCTGGGAGAGAGGTTTGAATGCGGAAATGGAAGAATCGAACTGGAAATCTTCCAGATCATCTTCGTATTCAAAAGACTTTGCGATAGTCTCAGGCGTAGGGAGCACGATATCAGGCTGGGCAGGAACGAAGTCCTTGAAGGGATCATCGTCGTCAAACTGATTCTCATTCTCTTTAAGTTTTTCAGATACTGTGTTGACCGGGTCATTTGCCTTAAAGGACACCATAAAAGGAGAAGAGACTACGTCATCATCTGCCTTTTCACCGGCGGCTCCCTCAGCATCGTTACTGTATGAACTGTTGAACAGTCCGGAAGGCTGAACATTGGGGTCCTTATTGAGGAAAGATTCCTCAGAGGGTTCATCTCCCGCTCCGAACAGTTTTTTCTCGTTATCATCAGATCCTAACAGCATATGCAAACCTCACTTTTGAATATGGTTTTAACTATTTATACATATAAAATATAATCTAATAATAGAAATAAAGCAATTGAATATCTTACATGTAATGAAAGTGAAATAAGCCGTCTTGACACTTAAGATATCAAGTGCTATTATCTTTGAGCACTTAACGGATGAGCTCGTGTGGCGAAATTGGCAGACGCAACGGACTTAAAATCCGTCGGAGTAAAATCCGTACCGGTTCAAGTCCGGTCACGAGCACCATTTATTCTGACTGTGCAATTGATACCAATACCGCGGAGTGGAGCAGTTGGTAGCTTGCCGGGCTCATAACCCGGAGGTCGAGTGGTTCGAGTCCCTCCTCCGCAACCAGATCAATCCCGTAAGCAGTGATGCTTGCGGGATATTTTGTTTTCTTGATAAACATGCGGGGAACAGAGTAAAATCAAAAAAAAAAAAGGGAGGGCTTTCTATGTTGTTCATCTTCACGGCTATGTATCCTGAAGCGGCTCCGATCATTACAAGACTCGGCCTCAGGCCGGTAAATGACGAGAGAGTCTTCCGCATCTTCAGATCTGAAGACATCATCCTTACGGTGACCGGTATGGGAAAAGTCACCGCTGCAGCATCGGTTTCCCATATCATTTCAAGATATGGCACCGGATCTGACAGGATATTAAATGCAGGTATCTGCGCCTGCCCTGACGAAAGCGTCAAGTCCCGGATCTTTCTTGTAAACAAACTTAGTGATCACGATACAGGCAGGGACTTTTATCCGGATATGCTGTATGATACCGGGCTGCCTGAAAAGGCCGATGTAACTTTTTCAAGGCTGGTAAAGAGTGAGGATATGGAGGGTTCGGACAGCCTTTTCGAAATGGAGGCATCCGCAATTTTCGAAACAGCTTCGATCTATACAGGTCCGGAAGCCATAGTATTCCTGAAGATCGTTTCTGATGCAGGAGATGTATCGGGTCTGACTGCGCCTGTTGTCCAATCCCTCGTGGAAAGGAATCTTGATGATATATGTAAGGTCGTGGATCTGCTGCTTGAGCAGAGAAAACAGATCTCTGAACCTGATGAAGACCTCCTTAAACTGGCAGATGAACTGAAGTGCTCTGAATATATGAAAAACAGGCTCTTTGAGGTGGCAGGATATCTTAAGTCAGAAGGGAAGGATATCAGGGCCTATATCAGCCATGACCTGCCTGTAAGGGACAAAAAGGAAGGTAACGAAGTTATCAATGAGATTCTCTCACATCTATATTGAAGAAAGAGCCCTGGACTACCCGCTTACCGGAAAGATCCTGTCCTGCTTTGAAGGTGCAGAGATCGTAAAGATAAGCCATTACAAGGATATCTTTAACAGAAAGCACCAGAACTTCAGTGCCCAGGAAGAGTCAAGAAAGCTGATCCTGGCGGTAAACGATTCTGTCAGGTTTTTTAAGACAGCGCCGGTATGTCAGGATTTCGACCTGGACAGGTCTTACTATACCGAAAATGCCATGAACTGCGTATTCGACTGTGAATACTGTTTCCTGAAGGGAATGTATCCCGGGGCGAATATCGTTATCTTCGTTAATACTGAAGATTATGACGGGGATGTGGATGAACTCTTAAAGTCAGGCCCCGTACATATCAATACTTCATATGAGACAGACTTATTGGCATTAAACAGCTTTACGGGACTGGCAGATCACTGGGAAGAACTTGCCCTGAAAAAAAGGGGACTTACAGTGGAGCTCCGTACCAAGTCGGCGCCATCCCGTTTTACCGTCTCACCGGATATTATCTATGCATTTTCCCTGTCTCCATCAGAGGTCATAGGCCGGTTTGAACATAAGACCGCCTCTTTGGAAAGAAGGCTTGATTCCGTAAGATCAGCCCTGGAAGCGGGAGCCACAGTAAGATTATGTCTGGATCCTATGATCTACATACCTGATCATAAAAAAGCATATGGTGATCTTCTGGACAGGCTGACTGATACAGTTGATCTTTCAAAGGTAAGGGATATAAGCATCGGAACCTTCAGGATATCAAAGGATTACCTGAAGCAGCTCCGGAAAAACTCCCCCGGGTCTTCAGCAGTGCTTTTCCCTTTTGAGAACGAGGACGGGTATTGCGTTTACCCCGGGGAACTGAGGGAAGAGATGACCTTATATGTGAAGGAAAGACTTATGGATCATATTGACGGAGGAAAGATTTATGTCTTCTGAAAAAAGAGCGCTTGTAACAGGAGCATCATCCGGTATAGGAAAGTCTATTGCCGGGATGCTGGCAGAGATGGGATATGATGTCGCCGGTATCGGCAGGGATTTTAAGGAGGAGACGGTCTTTGAACAGATCGTATGTGACCTTACTGATGAGCAGCAGTTTTCAAAAACAGTACTGCCCCTCATAAAGAAAGACCAGCCCGAGATTCTGGTAAACTGCGCAGGGGTGGGCTTTTACGGACTTCACGAAAACATAACCCCGGAAGATATCAGATCTTTGGTCAGGACAGATCTTGAAGTGCCCCTTCTGCTGGCGTCTTATGTGCTTCCTTACATGAAACAGAAGAAAAAAGGTACAATTGTAAACATCTGTTCAGTGACATCAAGAGAGGTGAATACTTACGGGGCTGCCTACGGAGCCTGTAAGGCCGGGCTTCTCAGTTTTTCCCGGAGCCTTTTTGAAGAGACGAGAAAACACAATATAAGGGTAATAGATATACTTCCGGATATGACAGATACAGATCTTTACAGAAATGCGGATTTCGGGTGCTCAAAGGACCCCGGCTGCGCCCTGGATCCCCGCGATGTGGCAGACGCTCTTAAGAACGCCCTTTTGGCAAAGGAAGGCACGCTTATACGTGAGTTGACCATAGTTCCGCAATACAGACGGATAGGGAAGGGCAAGGACATCGGGTAGTTTTAAAAAAGCATTCTATGTTGTAAAATATACATATGGGCCAGAAGAGAGGGAGAAAAAGAATAGCGCTGCTGTTAGGACAGCCTGAAGAGTACAGGCAGTCCCAGTTTATCTCGGGTTTTGTAAAAGAATCCCTGGAGCTTGATATTGATGTCTGCATCTTTTCCATGTACATCAAATATCAGAACTCTCCTGAACGTGAGATAGGTGAGTCTTCGGTCTTTTCCCTCGTTTCTTATGATGAATTTGATGCAATAGCCGTATTCGGTGATACGATCCAGACTCCCGGCGTTATTACAAGGATAGAAGAGGATCTTAGAGCCAATTTCAAGGGCGAGGTCCTTTTTGTGGAATATGAGAGCAGATATTTCCGTTCTGTCAGAATGGATAACTATCATCCCATTAAGAAAGTCATCGATCATCTCATAGAGGATCACGGATACAAAGATATCTATTTCCTTACGGGTAAGGCCTGGCATCCTCATTCCGTAGCCAGGCAGAAGGCTTTCATTGATTCAATGAATGAGCACGGCCTGAATGTAGACGATTCCATGCTGTTCCAGGGAGATTACTGGTATACCAGCGGCGAGAGCCTCGGTGAAAGGCTTGTTTCCTCGGGAGCGCCTTTGCCGGATGCTATAGCCTGTGCCAATGACTGTATGGCTATTGGAATTGCCAAATCCCTGACCTCCCACGGCATAAAGATCCCGGATGATATTGCCATCGTAGGTTTCGATACGTGTGATGAAGGACAGCATGCGCCGATCCCTCTTACGTCGGCTCCTATTCCTGCCACTGAATTCGGAGTTTATTCCGCAAAGGTAATAAACGATATCCTTGAAGGCAGGGATTATCCGGAGTTTTCCTGTGATACGGAACTTTTTATCGGTTACTCCTGCGGATGTAAGGGCGACAGTATAGTTCCCCAATATCCCATCAGAAAAGACTGGGATACGGAGACTTCCATGTCCTCGGTAAATACTCTTTTTAACAATATGAACGAGGATCTTATAGGCCAGTCTACCTTTAATTCCCTTGTCAGTACGATCTTTTCATATATATTCCAGATCGGAAAGTTCAAGTCATTCGATATCTGTCTTAATGAAGAGTGGACCTCAAGAGATAACGTAAAAGATATATCCGGAGCATATTCAGATACGATGCATCATATAATCTCCTGCAGGGACGGGGAGAAGAAGAGCGACAGGATCGGCTATGATTCATATTTCCCCACCTCAAAGATGATACCTTTGCTGGATGAGGAGAGAAGCGAACCCGCTGCATTTTTCTTTCTCCCGCTTCATTTTAACGATCATGTTTTCGGATATTCAGTCATAAGCTTCCCTAATGACGGGCTTCAGGAGATCAGCCCTGATTACAGAGCCTGGCTCAGATCTGTTATGAGAGGCCTTGAGTTCTTCAGACAGAATGATTCCCTTATCAGGAGCAGCCAGATCCTTAAGTCAGGGATCCTTAGGGACAACATTACCGGTCTATACAATTATCAGGGATTCCTCAATATGGGCGAGACCCTTATGGGTCACATAAAGAACAGCGGCGGATATATGGGCGCCATGGCTGTTGATGTCAGGGGGCTGTCTGCTGTAAATGAGCAGTTCGGGAGGACCATGGGTGACCGGGTCATCCTTGAGGTATCCAATTTCCTTGAGCAGGTGTTCAATTCGAATTACTGTTTCTGCTTCAGTATAGGAAACGGCGAGATGGTGGCCCTCCGGGCTACAAGTAATCCTGACGTGGAGGAGCTTATCGCTTCCAAGAACGAGTTCATGAAAATGATAGATGATTATAACGGGTCCGGTATCCTTCCCTGCGAGATCAGTGTCTATGCGGGAACAGAGGTCGCCGCTCCCGAATGTATCGAAGATATTGAGAGACTTGTCAATACCGCTATCGGAAAGAAGAACGGAGCAAAGGCACGGGTCCGTCATATCGAACAGAATAACAATCTGACCGAAAACGAGCAGATCGAAGCAAATATCGTACAGGCTATAATCGATGACAATAAGATATCCTACCATTTTCAGCCCATTGTCAGCGCCAAGACCGGCGATATCTTCGGTTATGAGGCTCTTATGAGAGCTGATACAACTCCGTACATGGCTCCTCCGGTGATCATTAAATATGCGGAATTCTTCAACCGGCTCCATGATGTGGAATATATGACATTCTTTAATGTTCTTAAGACAGTAATGGCAAATAAGAGCGCTTTTTCAGACGGCAGGAAGATCTTCATTAACAGTATTCCCGACCACCAGCTGACAGATGAGGATATGGCAAAGCTGGGAATGTATTTTGATATGTTTCACGGAAGTATCGTTGTTGAGCTTTCCGAGAAGGCTGAAATGGGTGATGATGAATTGAACCGCCTGAAAAAGAAATATGCTGCTAAGGGTATTGAAACGGCTATCGACGACTACGGGTCAGGTTATTCCAATGTTAACAATCTTCTGAGATATATGCCTCAGTATGTAAAGATCGACAGGCTTCTTCTTTCGGATATCACCAACAGTCCCCAGAAGCAGCACTTCGTAAAGGATATTATCCACTTCTCCCATGATAACGGCATCATTGCCCTGGCTGAGGGAGTCGAGACCTCTGATGAACTCCGGACTGTCATCGAGCTGGGGGCCGATCTTATACAGGGCTATTATACAGCCAGACCTTCAAGGGAGCCGATATTCCGTATAAACGAAAAGGTAATAAGAGAGATCCGTGAATATTCCGGCTTCATAAACGAATCAGACGATTCCAAAGGAACTTACAGGGCAGGAAGAGAAGGCAGGATCAACCTCATCAATCTCCAAAAGGACGGTATCCATCATATCTGTATCGACGAAAAAGAACCTCTCTACAGGGATCTTCTCATCAGCGGTATCCCGGGTGAGGCTTTTGATATGGACATCACTATAGGGAACGGCTATCAGGGCCTTATCATATTCGAAAACGTGGAGCTTGATGCAAAGGGCAGCAATTATTCCGTCACCGTCAAGGGAAAGAGCAATGTAACGGTCATCTTAAAGGGCGAAAATGATTTTTCCGGCGGTGTAGGTGTGGAGAAGGGTTCAGTGGCTGACCTGCGTGGTATAAACACTGAAGATATCAGGATAGAAGAGATCCTTTCCGAATGACCTGAATTTTAAAAAAATACTGATATATTTATTCATTATGTGGTATTATATTCAATATTTATGGGTTTATAAGGAGGATTAACCATGCATAAAAATTTCAGAAAAGCATGCGCTCTTACTGTTTCCGCATCAATTATCCTTTCTCTTGCTTCATGTTCTCTCCTTGACAAAGCCAAGGATCAGGTCATCGATCAGGCAGGAGAGGTTGCTGATGCAGCCATCGCCATGAAGGCTGATGATATCGGTGAGCTCTGCGGTCTTAAGGACAGTGATGTCGAAGATCTTGAGGCTTTATTCGGACTTAACTGCAGTTCCGATGCAGTGGTCGATGCTATCGTTGACACTATCTCATACGAAGTTGATGAAGATTCCTTTGAAGGTTCCACCAAGGATGGTGAAGCTTCTATTGATGTTGTCTTCACGATGGTCGACTATGAGGCAGTAGCTGAGGACGAAGAGAATACGGCTGACGAGGATACATTTGTTGCCGCTCTCGGTGATTCAGACGAGACCAAGGAAGTTACCGTTACAATGGAGTTCGAGCTTGATGACGAAGACTGGATCTGCTCTAACTTTGACGGCAAGGAGTTCGCTAAGCTCTATGAGTTCCTTGATTTTGAGATCTCCTTCGGCGGAAATGTCCTTGAAGTTGCCGAAGCTTTCGCACAGGCTGTAGTAGATATGGATGGCGAAGCTCTTCTTACTATCTGCAATTATGACGAATACAGCTATTCTGTTGATGACATCGACTATATGTTCAATACAGAGTATGCTTCATATCCTGACGTTGCAGAGGCTGTTGCAAATACTCTTTCCTACGAGATCGATGAGGATTCAGTTAATGTAACGGACAACGGCGGATCTGTATCCATTACATTCTCCATGGTCGATTACCAGGCTTGCAATGACAGCGGTGATTATGAAGATTCTG
>JAGAFH010000092.1 GCA_017612755.1 Clostridiales bacterium | reverse complement strand
GATAAATGAAGCAGGCTTATTCTTCTTGGTAAATCCGGATCTGGTCCTTCTTACCGCATTGGCCACAGCCTTGACCGCCTGTTCCTGGCCCACGACTCTCTCGTGAAGTCTCTCCTCCAGATGAAGAAGCTTCTCTGTCTCTGTCTCGGATATGGACTTCAAAGGAATACCGGTCCACATCTCGATGACTCTGGCGATATCCTCGCGGGTGATGGGATCAGGCTTGATCTCAGATCGAAGATCATCGAACTCCTGCTGGCACTTCTGCATCTTGACGCGGAGCTCTGCCACCTTCTCGTAGTTCTGCTCTCTTTCAGACTCGGACAGTTCCTCCATCTTCTCCACCATTGCTGAATATTCTGCATTGGCCTTGTTGAGGTTATCTTCCGTCTCTGAAAGCTTCACCAGCTTTATGTTATTGAGGTTGGCATGAGATCCGGCCTCATCTATAAGATCGATAGCCTTATCAGGCAGATATCTGTCAGTTATATATCTCTTGGATGCCCGGACCGCAAAGTCGATAACATCTTCAGAATAGGAAACCATATGATGGTTCTCATAGTAGTCCTTGATTCCGTTTAAGATAGCGATGGAGTCCTCGATAGAAGGCTCATCCAGCATGACCTTCTGGAAACGCCTCTCAAGAGCCGAATCCTTCTCGATCTTCTTATACTCGGATGTAGTGGTGGAACCGATGATCCTCAGTTCTCCCCTTGCCAGGGCAGGCTTTAAGATATTGGCCGCATTTGTGGATCCTTCAGAATCCCCTGCACCCATGATGGTATGAAGCTCATCGATGACCAGGATAACGTTCTCCTCCCTGATGGCTTCATTGATAACACCTTTGATCCTGCTCTCGAACATACCCCTGAACTGGGTACCTGCCACCATTGCGGGAAGATCCAGCTGCCATACCTGCATATTTCTGAGCTTGGCGGGGACCTCTCCCTCAACGATCTTATTGGCAAGGCCCTGGGCAACTGCCGTCTTACCTACACCGGGGGCACCGATGAGGACAGGATTATTCTTTGTCCTTCTGTTAAGGATCTGTACTACTCTCTCGATCTCCTTATCCCTGCCTAAGATCCTGTCGATCTTTCCTTCTGATGCACGGGCTGTGAGATTGGTACCGAACTCATTAAG
Organism: Clostridiales bacterium; assembly: GCA_017612755.1. Lineage (GTDB taxonomy): Bacteria > Bacillota > Clostridia > Saccharofermentanales > Saccharofermentanaceae > Saccharofermentans. The sequence goes on along the minus strand of JAGAFH010000092.1, from coordinate 6,680 downwards.
GAACTTCAGGCGGCGCTTGGGAGGCATATCGGGTCCGCCCTTCTTATTCTTTCCGTCCTTCTTTCCTTTACCGAAAGAGTTCATGATGGACTCGATAGGATTGGTGAAAGCCTTGGAAGGATCATCATCAAATGATCCGGGACGGGTGCCGAACTCCTCCTCAGGATCTATATCAGATCCGGGGCCGAAATCGGCAACGCCTATTCCTGCGCTGTCATCTTCAAAATCGAAGTCATCCTCATCCATGATGCCTTCAAAATCATTATTAACGATAGACTTAAAGAATTCTGTGGGGTCGGCTGCAGGGCCTGCATTTCCGATCATGTTCTCCACACGGTCGCTCATCTCGTCGATATTGTCTGAATTGATGCCGGCAGCAGCGAACATATCGCTTATGCCTGCAAATCCGGATTCATAAGCACACTTGATGCAGAATCCCTCGTCTATCCTTTTCCCGTTCTCATAGCGGCTCGTAAAAACGATGGCCTGACGGGTCTTACATACTGAACATAAAGACATATATTTATACTCCGTTCTCCTTAGCTTTGCGCCTTACGCGCGGACCGGTCTTTATCTCCATTGCTTCCTGCTCCAGCCTTACCTCGTCTATAAACGAAGCCAGGGTGGCATACCGGCCTTCCTTCTTTGCTTTTTCCAATACGGGCTTAAGGAACTGTCCCGTATATGATCCCTTATTCTTGGCGACCTGCTCGGGGGTGCCGCAGACAATGACTTCTCCGCCTTCATCTCCGCTCTCCGGACCCAGGTCTATAATGTAGTCTGCCGTCTTGATCACGTCAAGATTATGCTCGATCACGACTACCGTATTATTATTTTCCGTAAGTCGCTCCAAAATGTCAACAAGCTTGTGGACGTCCGCTATGTGAAGGCCCGTGGTAGGCTCGTCCAGCACATAGAGGGTCTTTCCGGTGGACCTTCTGGAAAGCTCGGCCGAGAGCTTGATCCTCTGGGCCTCTCCTCCCGACAGCTGGGTAGACGGCTGACCTAACTTAATATAACCCAGTCCCACATCCTTAAGGGTCTGAACTTTGCGGAAAATGTTAGGCACTGAAGCGAAGAACTCACAGGCCTCATCCACCGACATATCAAGTACGTCAGCTATGTTCTTTCCCTTGTATCTGACTTCCAGGGTCTCCCTGTTATATCTTCTTCCTTTACATACATCACATTTAACATATACGTCAGGCAGGAAGTGCATCTCTATCTTATTGACACCGTCACCGGAGCAGGCCTCGCATCGGCCTCCCTTAACGTTAAAGCTGAACCTGCCGTTCTTGTAGCCTCTCTTCTTTGCATCGGGAGTATTGGCATACAGCGCCCTTATAAGATCGAAAACACCGATATAGGTAGCCGGGTTACTCCTGGGAGTCCTTCCGATAGGAGACTGGTCGATAACGATCAGCTTATCAAGATTACTGTATCCCGAGATATCATCACACTTTACTTTCTGCTTCCTGGCCCCGTTAAGCTCATGGGAAAGAACAGGCACTAAGGTGGAATTGATAAGGGACGACTTACCTGAACCGGAGACACCCGTGATACAGGTAAACAGCCCAAGAGGGATATCCACGTTCATGTTCTTAAGGTTGTTTACCTTGGCGCCCCTTATCTTCAGGAACTTATCAGAAGGCTTTCTTCTGTCCTTAGGTACCGGAATGAATTTTCGTCCCGACAGATAATCTCCGGTAACAGAGCCCGGTGTGGCAATAATATCGTCAACTGTACCCTGGGCTACTATCTGACCGCCGTTGATGCCTGCCAGAGGTCCCACATCGATAATATGGTCCGCCGCCCTCATGGTATCTTCATCATGCTCCACCACGATAACGGAGTTACCAAGATCGCGAAGCTTACATAATGTGGCCAGGAGCTTGCTGTTATCCCTCTGGTGAAGACCGATGGAAGGCTCATCAAGTATATAGAGCACTCCCTGAAGTCCGGAACCGATCTGGGTTGCAAGACGTATCCTCTGGGCCTCTCCTCCTGAAAGGGTCGCAGCGGGACGGTTCAGCGTCATGTAATCAAGTCCCACATCAGACAGAAACTCCAGACGGGCCTTTATCTCATGCATGATGGGAGCAGCGATCTGGGAGTTCCTCTTTGAGAAAGTAAGCTTATCAATAAACTTCCTGCAGTCCTTAACGGATCTGGCAGTAAACTGGCTTATATTAGTCTTATTGATAAGTATGGAAAGACTTTCTTTCTTAAGCCTCATTCCCTTACAGGATGGGCAGACATCGATCGTCATGTACTGCTCGTAGCTGGCCTTTGCCTCCTCCGAATAAGACTCCCGGTAACGCCTCATGATGCTGTGGGTCAGACCTTCCCAGGCAGAGTAGTAATCTCCCTTCCTGTCATAGATGCTGTTGGAAGTATCTATCTTCAGTTTCTCACCGTCATTTCCGTACATGATGATGTCCTTAGCGGACTGGGGAAGCTTTTTGTAAGGAACATCCAGCGAAAAGCCATACCTCTCGGAAAGGGCAACGATAAATCCTCTGCCCCAGCTCTTGCCGTCGTTAAAGTTCCAGCCACCCGCCGTAATGGCTCCCTCGTTAAGGGAAAGGTTCTGGTCGTTGACGCAGAGGTCCGGATCCACCTTTGTAAGGGTACCGATACCGGAGCACTCAGGGCAGGCACCGTAAGGGTTATTGAAGGAAAAGCTCCTGGGGGTCACTTCTCCATAGGAGATACCGCAGTCAGGACAGGAGAGCCTCTGGGAAAAGAGCTCCTCCGATATATCATAAGTCCTGTCCCCGTTCTTATCCTCAACAGCAGTCTGTATCTCTACTGTCAGAAGTCCGTCAGCCAGCTTCAGGGCAGTCTCGCAGGAATCGTAGATCCTGGTCTGGTTATTCTCCCTGATCACAAGTCTGTCAACGACGACTGAGATCTCATGCTTTACATTCTTATCCAGCTTGATGTCATCATCCAGCTCATACATGGATCCGTCGATCCGGACCCTTACATAACCTGACTTTCTGTAGTCCTCCAGCTGTCTGGCAAACTCTCCCTTCTTCCCCCGGACAACAGGGGCCATAACAATGATCCTGGTCCCCTCTCCGTAAAGGAGGAGCTTATCTACGATCTGATCGATAGTCTGGGACTTAATGACCTTTCCGCACTTATAGCACACGGGCTGGCCTACACGGGCATAAAGGAGTCGCAGATAGTCATAGATCTCCGTAACCGTACCCACAGTCGATCTGGGGTTCCTGCTGGTAGTCTTCTGGTCTATTGATATAGCGGGAGACAATCCGTCTATGCTGTCGATGTCAGGCTTTTCCATCTGTCCCAGGAACATTCTTGCATAGGAAGACAAAGACTCCACATAACGTCTCTGTCCTTCAGCGTAGATCGTATCGAAGGCAAGGGAACTCTTACCGGATCCCGAAAGACCGGTCAGGACAACGAGCTCGTCCCTGGGAATATCCACATCGATATTCTTCAGGTTATGTTCCCTGGCCCCGTGTACCCTTATATATTTATATTCATTCATAAAAAGCTATAGCTCCAAAAAAGAAATTATGTTCGTATATTATTCTAACACATCCCTTTCAGATATGCACACAAAAACTCTTGCCAATTCTAACTGCCTATGTTAATATAATCAAGCTTAAAAACGGCCCCATGGTCAAGCGGTTAAGACGGCGCCCTCTCAAGGCGCAATCACGAGTTCGATTCTCGTTGGGGTCACCACTAAGAAGAGCTGTCAGATGACAGCTCTTTTTTTATCCTTTCTTTGACCAAAGTCTCAGGAAATATATAACTGTCACCGGCAGGAGCCACATCAGCGTAAACAGGAAAAACCCCGTTACCAGTGTCAGATGTGTCTTGAACAACAGGATCACAAAGCTCAATACCACTGCCCCGCCCGTCAGGAAAGCGGAAAGCTTAAGTTCCGTTTCAGAGATCACACTGTCCTTTTTAACTCCCGCAAATGCCAGGATAAGACTTAAGATCGTACTTAAGACAAACAGAAAGACACAGTAAGCGGCTGAAGTGGCAAATGATGCCGCTTCCCTGGCGCCCGTCTCAGCCAGGTCCGCCACAGGGGATACATCTGCTCCGTCAACGATAAGCTGCGGCTGATCATACCTTGTGCTGTTCTGTGTAAAGACAGCAAAGGAAGAACTGACCGAAAAAGAAGCCAGAATGATCAGTACCACTGAAAAACAAATAAAACGCAATATACCTTTCCCGTTCATATCCCTTTATCAGAATACATGGTAATCGTGGCTTCCCTCTTCGCCGATCGTAGTTACAAATCCGGGAGAATCCCTCTTATCCATCTCTATCTTCTGTTTATAATCAATAAAGTGCTCCACCGTAGGAGGCGGATCCATATGGGTGGCGCTGTCAAATTCAATGTCTTTTCTCTTCTGTAAGATCCACTTCCAGAAATACTTAACGCTGGTAAATCCTGCGAAGAACAGTATAAGCGCAAAGGCCAGAAGGAAGAACGCATATTCCTCTGCAATGGAAAAAGCCAGGATACTCAGGAGCAGTCCTAATACGAAAGAAGCTATAACAAGCCCCGGAAGGATCCACTTAAAGAAAACGACCTTCAATCCCTGCTTAACAGGATCGGTAGGAAGTTCTCCCGTGGCTTTTCCCGTCTGCCCGTTAACAACGAAGTCGTATTTCTGTCCGTTATATTTAATGCTGGTAAACCATATAGGAAGCAGAGCATAAGACTGGGAAAAATCAGTAGCATCGGAAAAATCGGAATTGACTCTTATCTCCTGATATTCGTCTGCAACGGCGTACTTACCGAACTGTCTTGCATGGGCATAGAGCCTGGACTGTATACGTGCAGTCATATCCATCGCAGACTCGTCGTAACGCTGGGCATAAAAACCCGGGATATAGTTGTCGCTGTACTCCACCAGTTCATCAAAATCAAAGGGTTCCACCGCATCCATAAGAAGGTTGTCTATCTTTTTCGAACCGTCAAAGGGAACGTTCTTTACGGTGAAATGAATGGTCCTGTCTATATTATAGACAGTCCTGATAGAAGCATCTTCAACAGTAACGCCTGACCCTACTACATCTGTATGGCATCTCGCCTTCAAAAGCCAGAAAGGAACATAGATGCCCCGTAGCTTATCAAGCTCCTTGTTCTTAAGAAGGCTCCTGGGAGCTTTAGGCTCTGTCTTTATAAAATCGATAACATTCTGTTTTGCAACATCCTTATTCACTTTAAAAGGGATGATATAGTCCGGCTTAAACTCATGGGACAGCCTTCTCCTGATTATGGAAGGAGATGCGCAGAAAGGACAGAAAGAAGCAGCCGTGGTCTCATCGGCAACTACTACAGCGCCGCAGTTATCGCATATAAACTCAGATCTTTTGTCGGTATCATCAGAAGCCCCAGTATCCCTGACGGCCATATTACCGTCAGCTCTCATGGTCTTGGGATCATATATGTTCCCGCACACATGGCAGATCATCTTCCTTATGTTCTCGTCATAAAGAAGATTTCCTGCACATCCCGGGCACTTCTTGCTTATACCGGTATCAAAAGCCATCAGCCGTACCTTTCGTCAATAACTCTCTTTGTCTTCTTCTCCGACCTGGGCAGAAGTCCCAGCTCGACTACCTTAACGATAGGAGTAAATCCGATCTTGGACTTAACCTTCTCGGCGATCTTCTTTGAAAGAGCATCGAAGTCATATTCACCTGTGGTCTCAACGTAGATCCTCATAGTATCCCTTCCGTCCAGGTGTGAGATCCTGATCTGGTACTCACTGGAAAGCTCAGGGAATGTCTTGAGGACTTCCTCGATCTGACTGGGGAATACGTTTACGCCCTTGATCTTCATCATGTCATCCGTCCTTCCCGTAATAACGTCGATACGGGGGAACTTAGAGCCGCACTTACAGGGCTCGGGAATGATACGGGACAGATCATGGGTCCTGTAACGGATCAGAGGCGCACCCTCCTTTACAAGAGTGGTGATAACGATCTCACCCCACTCACCGTCAGGAAGGGGCTTTAATGTAACAGGGTCGATGATCTCAAGATAGATGAAATCATCCCAGTAGTGCATATACTTCTCGCCGGGACAGTTGATGCCGATACCGGGACCGTAGATCTCTGTCAGACCGTAAATATCGAACAGCTCGATACCCAGCTCGTTATGAATCCTTTCACGCATCTTATCGCCCCATCTCTCGGACCCGATAACGCCCTTCTTAAGACAGATCTTATCCTTTATGCCTCTCTTCTCGATCTCCTCTGCAAGAAGGAGCGCGTAAGAAGAAGTAGCGCAAAGGACCGTAGACTTCATATCCATCATGAACTGAAGCTGCTTATCCGTATTTCCGGGACCCATGGGGATACACATGGCGCCCAGCTTCTCACAACCGGCCTGGAAACCAATACCTGCAGTCCAGAGTCCGTAACCGGGAGTGATATGTATACGGTCCTTATTGGTGATGCCTGCAAACTCGTAACATCTGGCGAACATGGTAGCCCAGTCGTCAACATCTTTCTTTGTATAAGGGATGATAACAGGAAGTCCTGTCGTTCCCGAAGAAGAATGGATACGTACGATCTGATCCTCGGGAGCAGTCATAAGTCCAAGAGGATAAGCATCACGAAGGTCGCTCTTTTCAGAGAAAGGAAGGTTCTCAAAATCCTCTGCAGAGGAGACT
>JAGAFH010000091.1 GCA_017612755.1 Clostridiales bacterium | reverse complement strand
TGAATACTGGACCTTATAGTCAACCCCGTCGGTCAAAGGAAGATCACCGTACATTACCGATACTTCCGGTTTGATGGGAGATCCCGTATATTCATAAGGCCCCGCATCATAAGTAATAGTAACAGCGTCATTGGAAAGAGGCATCTTCTTGGCGTTTACATACATTTCGGAAGTCAGCACCTCATCTCCTATGGAGACGCTGCAGGTAAGCTTACAAAGGCCTATTCCCACCACCGTATATGTACTTCCGTCCGTAGTTACTATGGTGTCGTCCTCCGACTCCCAGGAGATGGAATACCGGTCATCCGGCACAGGCCCTCCGTACAGGTAGCCGGTGATAAAGGTATACGTAACACCGTTGACCTTGACATTGGACTTCATGGCCTGGTCGGGATTGGCCGTATACCACACATTCACGGCAGGAAGGTCTTTTGTCTGACCGTAGTAGGCGGAATAGTAGTTTCCGGTAGTTCCCTTTTCGAGGAATACTACGGGAGTATGGCCGTCGATATCCCAGGGGATATCCGTTATGGTTCGTGTTTCCATGACAGGTTCAACATAATCGTTGTTATCGCTTTCGGAACCCGAAAACTCCTGGACCCAGTAGTGGACATTTCCGACCACGATATGAGCCATGCCTACAGCTTCCCAGGAGGGATTTAGCATATTCCTTCTGTGACCCTGTCCTTCGTAATCCTTATCGTCTTCCTTAAAAGCAAGAAAAGCCTTCTCATAAGTATCCATCTTTGTTCCGGAACCGCAGGCGATATTCTCGCCGCTGGTGTGGACTCCGTTATACTCGATCTGATATATACTTCCACCATCGGGACACTGGTGCCTGAAATTAAGAGCTATCTCATAAGCCCTCTGCATGGCGACGCCTTCCAGGTTATAGTCATATGTAAGCTCGCCCAGCTCTCCCACATAACTGGTGGTAGTAGTATTATCCATATTCAGATAGTATGCTTCATCGCTCAGTCTGAAATCGTTTACCAGATCCAGCATCTCACGGGCCGTCTCCTGATCGTAGGTGCCCTCGATATCCACATAGATGATCTCTTTTGCAAAGACCTGGCCCGCAAACAAAAAGACGGCAAGAAGAAGTGCCGTAACTGTCGTGGTGATCTTTCCTGTCGTCTTTCTAACCATATTATCTTCTCTCCTTTTTATCAGCTCAGTCCGAACCAGACTCCGAAACCAAGATAGCTCAATGTTCCGATGATGACTCCTGCCAGGATGACCCCCAGCATTACCGCGAGAACACTTGTCTTAAAGTCCATATCAAGGATGGATGCCGCAAGGGTTCCCGTCCAGGCGCCCGTACCGGGAAGAGGGATCCCCACAAAGAGCAGAAGGGCAATAAAGAGACCGTTCTTTCCGGCTTTGGCCTTCAGCTTTTCTCCTCCCTTGTGCCCCTTCTTCAGGCACCAGGAAAAGAACTTTCCGATGACCGGCTTATCTGCGCCCCACTCCAGGACCTTTCTTGCGAAGAAAAAGATGATGGGTACCGGGATCATATTTCCGATAACGCAGATGGGGAAAGCATGGTACATGGGGATCTGAAATCCTGCCGCATATATAAGTGCTCCTCTGAGTTCGATAAGAGGGATCATTGAAATAAGAAAAATAGCTATGTAATGTTGAAGCATAAACCTTCTCCGTGTTTATTAGTCTGTTTATTATATATTTTTCTTATGAAAATGTCATCTTGTGATATAATCTGTGAGCAAAAACATGTGAGTAATGAGGATATTTATATGAGAAAAAATAAGATCGCGACATTAGTACTGGCAGGGCTTTTCGTTCTGTCTGCCCTTACCGGATGTATAAAGTACCAGACACCTGATGACTTCAAGCCCACCAACGCGGACGGCGAGGAATACCTTTCAGGACTTCATCACGTTGAGATAGAGGTACAGGACTACGGCACCATCTCCGTTGAGCTTGATGCGGATACGGCTCCCAGGACTGTGACAAACTTTATCGATCTGGCTGAGTCAGGTTTTTATAACGGACTTACCTTCCACAGGATCAAGTCCGGATTCATGATCCAGGGCGGCGATCCCGAGGGAACAGGAAGCGGAGGAAGCGGCACGACCATCACGGGAGAGTTTTCCGCCAACGGGTACGAAAATGACATCTCCCATGTAAGGGGCACCATCTCCATGGCAAGGAACGGAATGGACTATAACAGCGCCTCCTCCCAGTTTTTCATCGTTCATGAAGACAGCCTTTTCCTGGACGGAAAGTATGCCGGTTTCGGACATGTAACAGACGGTATGGATATCGTTGACGCCATCTGTGAAGACACTCCCGTAACAGACGATAACGGAACTGTGGCAGACGGATACCAGCCTGTCATCACGGAGATCAGGGTAATAGACTGATGGATATCGAGAAAGAACTTCAGAAACAGCTTCTGAACGAGAGAGAAGCAGAGGTCTTCAGAAACTCCTACGACAGGGAGATACGTTTCTATGATTTTATCTCTTCGGGAGAACTGGAACTTCTGGAAGGTTTCTTCAACGATCTGGAAAAAGGTCCTTCAAACAACAGGCAGGGCGTACTAAGCGACAGTGAGCTCACGAACCAGAAATATCACGCAGTGATCATGACGGCCCTTATAAGCCGCTTCTGCATTGAGGCGGGAATGGATATCTCCGTCAGTTACTCCTTAAGCGATATATTCATCAGAAAGATCGACAAGGCCAAGTCTGTGGCCGAGATCTGGGATCTGGAAAAGGCCATCTCTTTTGAGTACTGCACCAGGATGAGAAACAGCGTAAAGAAGGCTGTTGTCTCAAGACACGTGGTCCTGGCCATCGACTATATAAGGACCAATATCAGGGAAAACCTTACGGTGGAATCCATAGCCTTTGCTCTCTCCTTAAACCCCAGCTATCTCAGTAAGCTCTTCAAACAGGAGATGGGAAGATCCATAAGCACCTACATAAGGGACCAGAAGATGGATATCGCTAAGAATATGCTGCGGCATCTGGACGAGTCCTCCCTGTCCATCGCCAATTATCTGGGTTATTCCTCCCAGAGCCACTTTATCCAGGTATTTAAGAAAGAGACGGGTATGACACCCGAGGAATACAGGAAAAAGAACTACCACCAGAGCTGGATGGGAAAAGAGTGATCACTCTACGCTCTTAAGTGATTCCGCCATATCGATCTTATTGATCTTCCTTCTCATTACAAGATCCACGATCACCGAGAACAGGATGACAAATCCCAGGGAATATACATAGCTTATTGGAAATATACGGCAGATGAATGTCACCGTATCCATCTCTATCTGGGCGATAACGAATCTGTGAAGGGCTATCCCCAGAGGGATACCGAATATAAATCCCATAAACACAAGGATAAAGTTTTCCCTGAAGAAATAAGATCCGGTCTCCGGCTTATTGAACCCCAGGACCTTTATGGTGGCGATCTCCCTGACCCTCTCGGTAATGTTGATGTTATTGAGGTTGAAAAGGACTATGAAAGCCAGGGCGGCAGCACAGCCGATGACCAGGATGACTACTTTATTGAGCTGTCTCATGGTCTCACGGAAAGAAGACCTCATCTCACTTACAACGCTCCAGGACTTCACGTTCTTATTTCCCGCCATATAGGAAGCGTAGTCATAATCCGTTACGCCTGTCGCCTCAGGGGAGTTATCCCCTTCCCTTGTTATCAGAAGGGTAGTGGGCTCATACTCTTCGCCGAACATGGACTCATAGGTGGTGCCGTTCATGAAAGCATAGTGGAATATATAGTTTTCGAAGACATATTCCACTTCACACGTAAAGGTCTCTCCCATATCCCCGTAGGACAGTGTGATCATGTCACCGGGGCCGATGCCGCACTTATCTGCCAGCTTGGAACTTATGGCTATCTTCCCGTCTGAAGGCCAGGGCATCTCCTGTTCTCCGCTTATGCCTTTCAGGACACTGCCGATACCCGGATCGTCCGATACCATGAGGGTCACGTCCCTTATGATGTCAGGTCCGTTACTTGTTACGCTCTCGATCCTTATGAAGGCGCTTTCGCTTCCCACACCGAAATGTTCATCCGTATCTTTCTTAACACTTTCCATGGTCCTTACTGACGTGTCATCTTTAAAGTCGATCTCCACATCGTAGACCGTGATGTTGTCATACTGGTAGTCTACTATCCCGTCGATAGAATCCTTGATGCCGAATCCGGTGATAAGAAGGGCGGTGCATCCGGCGATCCCGATGATCATCATCCACATCCTCTTTTTGAACCTGAAGACGTTTCTGATGGAGACCTTATAGGTGAACTTAAGCCTCTTCCATATAAACCCGATCCTCTCAAGTATTATCCTCTTTCCTGCCGGGGGAGCCTTGGGTCTCATAAGTTCCGCCGGGGTCCCTGAAAGCTCCGAGACAGCCGTTGCCACCGTAACTCCCACAGAGCACAATAAGGATACGAAAAGAGACAGCAGGAATATCTTAACGCTCCCCACGAAAACGATGGGTGCAAAACCGTACATCATGCCGTAGACCTGCCAGATAACATAGGGAAAGAGCTTAACTCCCCCCAGATATCCGGCCACACATCCGATAACGGAAGCAAGTCCTGAATAGATCACGTATTTCATTATGATGGAAAGACCGCTGTAACCCATGGCCCTCATGGAGCCTATCTGCATCCTCTCATCGGCTACCATTCTCTGCATGGTAGTGGAGCAGACAAGAGCCGCCAGCGCGAAAAAGAATACGGGGAATACCCTGGCGATACCGTCTACGATGTGGGCATCGTTATCAAAAGAAACATAACCAACATTTGTCTTTCTGTCCAAAACATAAGTCTCGGGATCATCTATGCTTTCCAGCATGGCATACCCAAATCCCAGGGCCCTGTATCCCGAGGATATCTGCTCCTGGTATTCATAAAGCCCTTCGTAATAATCTCTTTTGCCGTCGTTATAATCCTTTATACCGTCTTCCAGTTCCAGGACTCCGTCGTTATATTCAGACAGGCCGCTGTTATAGTCTGAAAGTCCGCTGTTATAGTCAGACAGTCCGCTTTCGTATTCGGCTATGCCATCGTTCAGGTCAGCCCTTGCATCATCCAGTTCATCCCTGGCATCCTCTATAGTCACCTTGCCCGAGGCCACCTGGGAAAGACCGGCATTGACCTGGGCCAGCTGGGTCTCAAGATCCGTAATAGTGGCTGTAGCTGTGGTAATACCTGCCTCCACCTGTGTAAGAGCGGTCTGTGCTTCGGTAAGTCCCGCCTCCAGCTGGGTCTTCTGGGCAGTAAGGGTGGTAAGGGTATCCGCATCCCTCTCATCTTCTGGCAGTTCTTCCATAGCAGCTATGGAAGCATTTACCGTTTCAAGGGAGCCTTCAAGTTCTTCTATGGTGGCATCAAGTTCTGTCTTTGAAGCCTGAAGGCCGGTAAGAGTGGTATTGACAGTGGCGATCCCGGCCTCCAGCTGGGTCTTGGCATCATTGAGCTGCTGCTCCTGGGACAAAAGCTCCTGCTCCTGCCGGTCGATCTCATCTTCTGCATCTTCTATGGCCTGCTGGCCTTCGTTGATCTCATCCAGTGCATCGTTAAGATCTGATCTGGCATCAGATAATGTGGTATCGGCTTCATCCAGTTCCGCCCGGGCATCTTCCAGTTCGCTTTGGGCATCGGTTATATCATTTCTTGCGTCATCCAGTTCCTGCCTGGCATCTTCCAGCTCTTCAAGAGCCTCTGCCTGCGCATCAAGAAGTTCAGATCTGGCATCTTCCAGCTCTTCTCTCTTCTCATCCATCATATCCCGGAATCTTTCGTCGATGATCTCCTGAAGAAGTATCTCCATCTCATCAGACTTCATATCGGAAAAATCTTCATATTCATCAGAATATATAGGATCATCGTTGATAAGATCCACGAAACATTCGGAGTAGTATTCCATATCAAATCCGGATTCGGGTATATAGGCGTAGAAGTTGACCGTTCCGCCTCCCACATCAGTAGTGCCTCTCTGGAAGTTAAGATAATAGGGAGATCTGACTGTCCCGACTACCGTATATTCAGTATAGGAAAAAGCATCCTTCGTATCCTTATCATTTGACTCGGAAATAAAGAGCTTATGCCCTATCATGGAATCAGGGCATCTGTAGCCGTCTACCACCACTTCGTTTCCGGCCTGGGGCATCCTCCCTGCCGTAACTTCAGGGATGTTGATACCCTCTGTTACTGAGTGGAACCTTACAACGGATACCACCTTATCCGGGTCACCCGGATCATATACCATGGCATCCTGAAGATAAGCTCCTGACACATCTTCCACCCCGTCAGCACCCTTGAGCTTTTCGATATCTTCATCGTCAAAACCGATGGTGGATATGAGCCTTAGGTCATAGAGGTCGTGATCTCCTACAAAACGGTCGCCGGTCTCCAGAAAACAGGGCATCGTAAGGGACAGTCCGGAATAAAAGCCGACGCCTAATGCGATGATGGCCAGGATGGCGGCAAATCTGGCGAAACTGTTTTTGATGGATCTGAAAACTGTCTTCCAGTAGGCTTTCATAATAAGATCTTTACCATTCGATAAGGTCTATGCTCACAGGGTTGGGATTGACAACATTACTTGAAACAACACCGTTCTTAAGTCTTATGACCCTGTCAGCCATAGCCGTCAGGGCAGTATTATGGGTAATGATGACTACGGTCATGCCGTTCTTTAAAGACAGGTCCTGAAGGAGCTTCAGGACCGCTTTACCGGTCTGGTAGTCCAAAGCTCCCGTGGGCTCGTCGCACAAAAGGAGCTTGGGATTCTTGGCTATGGCTCTTGCGATGGCGATCCTCTGCTGCTCTCCGCCGGACAGCTGGGAGGGAAAGTTGTTCTTCCTTTCCGTAAGGCCCACGTCCCTTAAGAGTTTTTCGCAGTCCATTGGCTCCTTTACCAGCTGGGATGCCATCTCGATATTTTCGTATGCCGTAAGGTTGGGTATCAGGTTATAGAACTGGAAAACGAATCCCACGTCATTTCTCCTGTAAAGGGCCAGATCGTTTTCCTTCAGGGCCGAGATCTCCCGGCCGTCCAGGAATACCTGTCCGGAAGACAGTCGGTCCATTCCCCCCATGATGTTAAGAAGGGTTGTCTTGCCGGCACCTGACTGTCCTACGATGATGCACAGTTCCCCTTTTTCGATGATAAAATCTGCCCCGTTTAACGCAAAAAGGTCTACAGAACCTGTTTTGTAGACCTTTTTTACATCACGGAATTCAATATAAGCCATCCGTCAGCTCCCTCTCTCTATTATCTTCAGCGGCTCAACATAATAATCGTCCTCATACAGATCCATTCCCTGGGGAATGCTGATTATGAGTCTCGGGCAATCGTCAAAAGCCCAGTCCGATATGGTGGTCACGGAATCCGGTACGTAGACGTATGCCAGTTCATCACAGTAATCAAAGGCCTCGGCCCCTATATACTCAAGCCCGTCAGGAAGATATATATATTCCAGGTCCTCACAGGTGTTGAAGGCCTCGTCCTCTATCCTGGTCACCGTATCCGGCAATATGACGGTGGTGATAAGATCACAGTCCACAAAGCACTCCTCACCGATGGTGGTTATATTTGAACCTTCCGCAAAGACAACCTGGGAAAAACCGTTGACGCCTTCAGGGAGATTGATAGTGCCCGATCCGCTTATGGTAAGGACACCGTCCCTGGAGATGGAATATGTGGCACTCTCCCCGCATGACCCCGTGGTCTCGATGCCGTGGATCGTATCCGCATCACAGATCTTGTGGGTGTAGGAGATGTACTCCATAGGAAGGAGATAGTAATCGTAGTATGAATCTCCGCTGACCCATTCTCCGGAATCAAAGGAATCTCCTTCGTAGCTGTTCCCGGTATCCCAGGTGGGATCAAAGTGATACCACTGGCCGTCCACAAAAGCTACTGCCCACGCATGGTTGGGAGACTCATCCTTGTCGATGGTGCTGGAAGTCAGGAAGTCGTCAGAACTGGATCCGATGCCGAAAGATACGGCAGCAGGGATCCCCGCCGCCCTGCAAAGGGCCACAAAAGTATTGGAAAGGCCTTCACAGATGGCGACTTTTCTGCGAAGAAGGCTTACGGCATCATCCTGATAGACCATTGAATAATCTTCTATCTGGATATAGTCATATGCCATCTCATGGGTAACATATGTGTAGATGCTGTAGACCTTCTCCCAGTCTGTGGTACATCCCGAAGTGATCTCGTTTGCAGTAGCGATAACATAGGGATGATCACACTGGATATCGTTCTGGGGCTGAAGGCATTCCTGAAGGGACTGATCGTCAGTCCAGAGTTCAGAACACCTCTCCACATTGAAATCATATACAGAAGTCTTAAGGAACCTGACGTTGCCGGATTCATCCTTTGTCAGGAGAAAATCGCAGTAAATATAATCCATGTCCCCTGCGATATATTTGACCGTGCCGTAGTATGCCACACCGGTAGTCATGCTCCTGGTGAAGTCCACGGAAAAAGAACCGTAGGAACTCTTTTCGTCGATAGAGGTACCATCCAGTGCACAGATACCGATGGATATGTCTTCCAGGCAGGATCCGCTTGCACCGAATTCTTTTCCGTCCGTATAAATAGTGACCACATCCCCTTCCACGGTCCGGAATTCCATCTGGTCGTAAGGGGCAAACTCATACTGATCCTGCTGCAGGGTCAATGCAGAGACAGGAACAAAATATGATGCGGCGATAACTGCCGCCGTAACTGCTGTTGCTACAGCTCTTAACTTCATCTTCAGCGCCTCAGACAAGTTCCCTGACTGCTTTTACAGCCTCGTCATAAGAGACTTCGGAAGAAGATCCGTCAGCTCTGTACTTAAGCTCGACGATACCTTCTCCGGCTCTTCTTCCTACAGTGATCCTTAAGGGGATGCCGATGAGATCTGCGTCCTTGAACTTAACGCCGGGTCTTTCGTTCCTGTCATCGAGAAGAACATCAACGCCCATGGATGTAAGTTCATCATAGAGCTTTCCGGCAAGGCCCATATTCTCCTCATCGTTAACCTTGGTGGGCACGATGATGACAGTGTAAGGTGCTGCCGCTACAGGCCACTTGATACCGTCATCGTCATGATACTGTTCGATGATGGCTGCAAGGGTCCTGCTGACGCCGATGCCGTAACATCCCATGATCATGGGATTCTCTTTTCCTTCTTTGTCGAGATATACACAGTTCAGGGCCTTGGAATACTTTGTACCAAGCTTGAAGATATGTCCTACCTCAACGCCTCTTGCCATCTTAAGGGGCTGTCCGCACTTGGGGCAGGCATCTCCCTCAACAGCATTTCTTACATCTACTACACGGTCGGGAGTAAAGTCCCTTCCGATGTTTATGTTCTTGAAGTGATAATCGGTCTCGTTAGCACCGACAATGAAGTTCTTCATAGCGGAAACTTCGTTATCGATGATGACCTCGATCTTCTTTTTGAGATCTACGGGGCCTGCAAAACCGACCTTGGCGCCGGTGACAGCCTCAACATCGTCAAAAGCAGCCAGGTTCATCTCCGTGGCGTCGTAAAGGTTCTTGAGCTTTGTCTCGTTGATCTCACGGTCGCCTCTTACCATAACTGCAACGATCTTGCCGTCGATATCATTAAGGATGGTCTTTACAAACTCAGAAGGTTCAGCGTTCATGAAAGCCATAAGTTCTTCTATGGTCTTTACGTCAGGTGTATGGATCTTCTCCACGGGAAGCTCGGCAGAAGTATCGGCAGCAGGCACATTACATGCAGCCTTCTCTTCATTGGCGGCATAACCGCAGGCATCACAGTAGCAGATACCGTCTTCGCCTACAGGGCTCTTTACCATGAACTCCTGGGATCCGGATCCGCCCATGGCCCCGGAGTCAGCATCAACGATAGTATAGTCGAGACCAAGTCTGTCGAAGATCCTTCTGTAAGCCTTATACATGATCTGATAGGACTCGTCGAGGCCCTGTTCATCCACGTCAAAGGAATATGCATCCTTCATTACGAACTCACGGGATCTCATGACACCGAATCTGGGTCTCTTCTCATCCCTGTACTTATGCTGGATCTGATAAAGGGTAACGGGCAGCTGCTTATAGGATCTGATAGTATCCCTTACTGCCTCCGTAAAAGGCTCCTCATGGGTGGGACCTAAGCAGAAGGACCTTCCGCCTCTGTCTTCGAGCCTGAACATCTCGGGGCCGAACTTCTCCCACCTTCCGGAAGCCTGATAAGCTTCAGCAGGAAGAAGAGCGGGCATTATGAGCTCCTGGGCTCCAGCGTTGTCCATCTCTTCTCTTATGATATTCTCGATCTTCTTATAGGATCTCCAGCCGATGGGCATAAAGGAATAGATTCCTGAAGCGCACTTTCTTATAAGTCCTGCCCTGACCATGAGCTGGTGTGACGGGATCTCGGCATCAGCCGGGATCTCTCTTTGTGTTGCCATGAATAATTTTGAGACCTTCATCTTTATCTCCCGTTGTCATATTTTTAAATATTATAAAACATGAAAAGTATAAAGCAGAGGGGAAGTTTTTGCAATAAAGAGGCAGTTTCAGCCGAACAGTCCCATCTCCATGATGAAGTAGACGTCGAGGGCCAGGCAGAGGACTATGATAAGCATGCAGATAAGATAGACGGGAGTATTGTTCCTTTCCCGCCTTCTGCCGTTATCCTTGTAGTTCCCGTAATTGTCCTGCATCATTTCCGCCCTCAGATGATTAGTGGATGTGATACGATTATAGATGCGTAAAATATTTCTTACTTCACACGAAAATGACAATCACTTAACAAAATTAAAAAACGGTTGATTTTTTGGCAAAAAAGTCTTCCCTGATCCCGAAAAAGCCCCTGATTGGCTATAATCACCCAATACATGATATAATATCATGATATGAAGTTTATCGATCTGACAACGAAGAATATCATAACAAAGGAGAAGATCAAGTCATTTGTAGCGATCGGAGCGATCCTCACAGTAAGCGTGATCTTTACCTGGACGATATCTTCTATACTCAACAACAGGACTATGGCAGATCTTGAAAGAAGGCGTCTCGAAGCTGAGAAACTGAGCGAGATGGCCCAGGCTGCATCTTCGGAAATCTCAGAAGAAGAGACAGCGGAAACTTCCGAAGAGACTGCTGAGACTGGACTTGCGCCGGTTATCGTCTCCGAAACGTCCGAGACGACCGAGCCTGATGCTTCTGAGGTTTCCGGCACGTCTTCTGAGGCCGAAGCCACCACCACTACCGTCAGTAACGGACCGGTGGAGTCAGAGTATTATCTCACGGTATATGCCTCCCAGTCCATTAACCTGAGATCCGGCCCGGGAACTGAATATGATGTGGTCAGGACCCTGGATGCAGGGGAGCAGATCGATGTTATCGCCGTTACGGACAACGGCTGGTATAAGACATATAACGGGAACTACGTAAGCAGTTCATATACACAGACCGAGCCCATTGCCACCACGGCAGCTACTACAGCGGCAACTACGGTCCAGACCACGGCGGCAGCCACCACAGCTTCCACCACTGCTGCCCAGCAGAGTTCTTCGGACTCTTCGGGAATGACTTACTACGGTTCGTGCACCATCACGTTCTACGGACCGCAGCCGTTATCAGACGGCACATACAGTACAACAACGGCAACGGGTACCACCTGTTCCGAAGGAAGGACAATCGCAGCTGACTGGTCGGTATTCCCGGCCGGAACGACGATCTATATCGAGAATGACCCTCTGGGCGGAGACGGTTACTACACTGTAGAAGACTCCGGTCCCGGTGTAAGCGGCGCTCATATCGATATCTTCACGGAAGGCTCGTACTCAACAACATCAAGGGACGTATATATTGTCAACTGAGAAAAAAGGAAAGAAAATGAGCAAACAGAAAAACGAACTTAAGGTGATCCCGCTCGGAGGAATGAGCGAGATCGGTAAGAACATGACCGCTTTTGAGTACGGAAACGACATGGTCATAGTAGATGTGGGCGTGGCTTTTGCGGAAGAGAACATGCCCGGTGTAGACTGCGTTATCCAGGATTATTCATATGTCAGGAACAATATCTCAAAGTTAAGAGGTGTGCTCCTTACCCACGGGCACGAGGACCACATCGGATCCCTTCCCTACTTCCTTTCGGAATTCAAATGCCCTGTCTACGGCGGAAAGCTGACGGTAGAACTGGTAAGGCACAAGCTTAATGACCGGAACATAAGCTTTAAGGGCATCCGTCTGGAAGCCAAGAAGAACGGGGATGTGGTTGAACTAGGGAAGAACTTTACCGTAGAATTCATCAGGGTCAACCACAGTATCGCGGACAGCTATGCCATCGCCCTCAGGACTCCCGTGGGAACTGTCATCCATTCCGGAGACTTCAAGATCGACTACACCCCCATCAACGGCAAGACCATAGATCTTCAGAGGTTCGGCGAATACGGCAAGGAAGGCGTCCTCCTGTTCATGTGCGAGAGCACCAATATCGAGATCGACGGTCTCTCCCCTTCAGAGATGCAGGTGGGCGAATCCTTCCAGAGGATATTCCAGAAGGCAGACGGCAGGATAATCGTCGCCACCTTCTCCTCCCACGTTCACAGGATGCAGCAGATCTTTACCGCGGCCGAAAAATACAACAGACATGTGTGCCTTTCGGGAAGGTCCATGGTCACGGTATTTAACGTGGCCAATTCCCTGGGCTACATAGACATGAAACCGGATACCCTCATCGATATCGCGGACATAGACAAATATGACGACAACGAGATCGTCGTCCTTACGACGGGAAGCCAGGCTGAGCCTATGAGCGCCCTTTCCAGGATGGCCTTCTCATCCCATAAGGCAGTGTCCATCAGGAGCGGAGACACGGTCATCATCTCGGCCCACCCTATCCCCGGAAACGAGAAACCCATCTACAGGGTCATCAACGAACTGTTCCGTCTGGGGGCCCATGTTATCTATGAGTCACTTGCAGACGTACATGTATCGGGACACGCGTACAAAAATGAGATAAAGCTCCTCCACTCCATCATCAAGCCCAAGTATTTCGTCCCCATCCACGGCGAATACAGGATGCTCAAAAAGCATGCGGAGCTTGCCGAGCAGCTGGGGACCAAACACGATAATATCTTTATCCTGGACAACGGCGACGTACTTTCCATCACAGGAAAGAAGGCTAAGATCACGGACCACGTGCCCGCCCAGGCCGTCCTTATCGACGGCTCCGGCGTAAGCGATCCTGACAACCACGTACTTCAGGAAAGAAGGCTCCTGGGCGCAGACGGATGCGTATGTATCGCAGTGACTATAGACGACAGGACCGGCGAACTGGCCTGTGTTCCTTCCGTAAGTTCCATGGGTTTTGTATTCGATGACGAAAAGGATGAGATCCACCTGGACTGTGGCGCCAGGGCAATGGCGCTCCTTTCAAAGAACTCCAGGAAGAACGAGAATATAGAAGCGGAACTGGCCTCCAGGCAGTTCAGGAATAACTTAAGGGAACTTCTTTACGAGAAGACAAAGCGCCGTCCCATGATCCTGACAAATATCAGCCACATCCAGAAGAGACGCTGATCAGAGCCTTACTACGTCGATAATATCCTTGACGCTCTTTATCCTTCCGATGACCCGGTCATACTGCTCAAGGCTCTTGACCGTAATGGTCATGTTTATCTCTGCGATAAAATCCGCGCTTATATGTGTATCTATCTTCTCCACATTGATATTTTCTTCCTTCAGCATGGAAAGGATATCGATGAGAAGATAGTTTCTGTCTGTAGCCGTAATACCGATCTTAACGTCATATACGCCGGAAGTCTTTCCTGAACCCCACTGGGCCTGGACTATCCTCTCCGCCCTCTGGCGGTCCTTGATGGAACGGTCCTTGTACTTAAGGACATTTACGATATTGGTGCATCCCTCTCTGTGGATTCCCACACCGCCGTTCTGGGTGATATATCCGATGATCCGGTCTCCCGGAGCAGGATGGCAGCACTTGGCCAGATGGACCGCAAAGTTGTCCATGCCTTCGATAATGACATCGTTCTCCAGCCTGTTCTTTTCGGGAGTCTTTTCGGGCTTCTTGGGAGCGGTCTTTTTGGGAGTCCTGATCTGGTCTCCCTTACCCAGTTCCTCGGGAAGATCTGCAGGGCTGTAGTAGACCACCTGTCCGTCGGATGTGGTCCTGTAACCAAGTTCCAGTCTTTCTTCTTCCGACAGGGTCTTTATATACTCGTCACGGAGCCTTCCGAAGAGCTTGACCACCGCAACGGAGCCGTATCCCACTGCGGCATACATATCGTCCATGGTGTTATAGCTGTATTTGGGCAGGACCACTTTAAGGATCTCGGGAGATGTGAGCTGGGCCAGTGTAAAACCGTTCCTCTCGATCTCCCTCTCCAGTTTCTCCTTGCCTTCAACGATATTCTCCGCCCTGGCTTCTTTCTTGAACCAGGAGTTGATCTTGGATCTGGCGGAGGCGGTCTTGACCATCTTGATCCAGTCCTTGGAAGGTCCCTTGATCTTCTCGGAAGACAGGATCTCTACGACGTCACCGTTCTTAAGTTCATAAGACAGAGGAACGATCCTGTTGTTGACCTTGGCACCATGCATATGGTTACCTATGCCACTGTGGATAGAATAGGCAAAATCGATGGGGCAGGATCCTTCCGGAAGCCTTAGGATCTTACCCTTGGGAGTAAATACGAACACCTCTCCCGGAGCCACGTTCGTCTTGAAGAGTTCCAGGAAATCCTTGGGATCTTCCGCATCTTTCTGGGCCTCCAGGAACTGTCTTACCCAGTCCACCCTCTTGTCATAGACATCGGCATCAAAAGCGGTGGAACCGCCTGATTCCTTGTAATGCCAGTGGGATGCGATACCGAATTCCGCCTCCCTGTGCATGCTGTATGTCCTGATCTGGACCTCAAAAGTTGTCTCTCCGAAAGTCTTGCCGCCGGGTCTCTTGACTGTTGTATGAAGGGACTGGTATCCATTCTCTTTAGGGTTACCGATATAGTCCTTAAACCTTCCTGGAAGGGGGATATACATCTCGTGGACGATACCCAGGACCATATAGCACTCGGCAACTGAATTAACGATTATCCTGCAGGCATACATATCGTAGATCTGGGAGATATCCCTGTCCTTGTTACGCATCTTCTTCCAGATACTGTAGAAACGCTTGGGTCTTCCCTCGATATCAAAATCCTTGATGCCGAAAGCATCTATCTTCTCACGGATCTCTCCTACCACCTGGGCAATAAAAGCCTCTCTTTCGGAACGCTTGGCCGAGATCAGTCCCACCAGTTCGTAGTAACCGTCATGGTCGATATATCTAAGGCAGAGATCTTCCAGTTCTCCCTTGATCTTAAAGACGCCGAACCTCTCTGCAAATGGCACGTAGATATCCAGTGTCTCCCTGGCTTTTTCCAGCTGTTTTTCCGGAGTCTGGTACTGCATGGTCCTCATGTTGTGAAGACGGTCGGCCAGCTTGATCAGTATGACCCTGATATCCTTGGTCATGGCGATCAGCATCTTGTTAACGTTATCCCTCTGGCCCTCTTCCTTGGAGATGGATGACAGTTTATTGAGCTTTGTAACTCCCTCAACGAGAACGGTCATGGTCTTTCCGAAGAGCTCCGTGATCATCTCTGTATCAGCTTCCGTATCCTCCACCGTATCGTGAAGGAGAGCAGCCGCCAATGACTCGGCATCGACTTCCAGTTCTGCCAGTATCTCAGCGGTAGCTATGGGATGAACGATGTACATCTCACCGTTCTTTCTCTTCTGGTTACGGTGGGCCTTGTAGGCAAAATAGTAGGCTCTCTCTATAAGGTCAACGCCCCGGTCAAGCTCTTCCTTGGTGACGTTGGCCCTGTTCATATAAGTTTTGTACGCGCTTAATACTTCCCGGAATTTCTCATCTATGAAATCCGGTATCTCGGGGATATTATCCACATCCATGAGATATTCACGCTCGTCCATAACCGTTTAACCTCTGATAAGTCTCTGAAGATGTAAGGCTAACCTTTTCAGTGTTCTCAAGGAAACTGAAGCACACCCTCAGAGGACTGATGACTCCTAACTTGATTATCCCCACCTCCGAGAAAACGTCAAGACATCTCCTGACCTGGAAAGGATTGATGACAGTATCTGAATTCATGCTGATAAGTTTTGCAAGAAGATTGGAATCTGCCGTAGAGATGCCGTCATGGCAAAACTTGTTCAGCACTCTGTAACAGGAAGCATACTGATCCTTGGAAGGAACGAGAGCCTCCGATACGTCAGACTTAACGAACTTGGCGATAAAATCCGGAGCATTGTTCTGTCCGTAGAGTTCTTCAGCAATATCGCACTTGGTCCAGATCATCCCGTCCCCGCAAAGAGGTACGATATCTTCTATGTAAAGGCTGATGTCAGTCTTGTTCTTGAAAGTATATTCATTCATCGTATAAGCCAGATCCACCCGGTCACCTGTCTTAAGGACCTTCAGGTACTGACCCATATTAAATCCGACTGCCGATACCTTCTTATCAGAGATCCCGTCAGTGAGATCAAGTCTCATATGTACTCCGTCACTCATGCTCTGGACCTCAGTTATGAGAAGGTTACGGGCACAGAACACCGGCTTCTTGTTGCCTATTCCGAAAGGCTTAAAGACGCTTATGGCTTCATATGTCTCAAAGTCGA
Organism: Clostridiales bacterium; assembly: GCA_017612755.1. Lineage (GTDB taxonomy): Bacteria > Bacillota > Clostridia > Saccharofermentanales > Saccharofermentanaceae > Saccharofermentans. Next base: position 4,663 of record JAGAFH010000091.1, on the reverse strand, counting down.
TCTGCTCGAAAGGAAGCTCCGCGCTTATCTCAAGAACGTCCTCGTCTTCAAACCTGGAATCATCTTCCCCGGCGGATCTCTTATTCTGAAGTGCAGACCTGGAAGTTTCCTCCAGTGCCTTCATAAAAGGTCCCATATTGCTCTTGGCGACTACCATTCCGGCAGCCTTCTTATGGCCTCCGAAGTTTACGCACTGATCGCTGATGCTCTCCAGGGCTCCGTAAAGGTCAAACTCTCCGAAGGCACGTCCCGAGCCCTTAACATTTCCGGGTTCGATGGAATCGTCCGTGAATACGATGGCCGATCTTCTGTAATGCTGGGAAAGCTTGCCCGCAACGATACCCAGCACTCCCTGATGCCAGGAAGGTCCGTATACGACGATGGGTCCGCAGGTATTTGTAAGGAGCCACTCGTCAGGACGGCGGGGATCTTCGATCTGGGCCTTGGCCTCTTCATAGACCTTGGCCTCTATCTTCTTTCTCTCCTCATTCTCCCGTCCCAGGGACAGGGCAGCTTCGCGGACTACCCTCTCGTCATCTTCCAGGAAGAGCTTCAGGGCATCGGAAGAATCAGAGAGTCTTCCTGCCGCATTTATCCTGGGAACGAAGTTGAAGGATATATAAGATTCGTCCAGCTTCTTTCCGTAATCCAGAAGAAGATCGTTCATGATCCGCACTCCGGGATTGACCGGGTCTTTCATACTGATAAAAGCCTTCTTGATTATGGTCCTGTTCTCATCGACAACAGATACAAGATCGGCGATAGTGGCGATGCCTGCCAGCTCTATAGCCTGCTTCCACACATTGGGGGATACCCAGTATCTTCCGTCCCGGCCCATAGCCTCGATGAACTTCAAAGCAACTCCGGCTCCGCACAGATCCATGAAAGGATATGTATTGTCTTCCCTCTTGGCACAGATGACCGCATCAGCGTCAGGAAGCCTGTCCTTGACATTGTGGTGGTCAGTGACAATGACCTTTATGCCCATCTCCTTGATCTTGCTGATGGTATCGAAGTTGGTGATACCGCAGTCGACGGTTATAAGAAGATCGGGGGATGCATCCAACACCTTGTCGATGATGTTTTCAGTCAGGCCGTATCCGTGCTCAGCCCTGTGGGGAACGATATAATCCGTATCCACCCCGTGGCTTCTTAAGTACCTGACGATTATGGTGGTAGCAGTAACGCCGTCGCAGTCGTAGTCACCGTAGACAACCACCTTGCCTTTGCTCTCTATACAGGACACCACCATATCCACCGCTTTTCTCATATCCATGAACAAAAACGGGTCATACCACTGCCCGTCGGACCTGGCAAGGAACTTCTCCTTCTGCTCCGGCGTCACGATATTTCTGGATTTCAAAAGAACATCCAACACGGCATCTGTATCCTTCCTGTCAAAGGATGCTGCCGTGCGCCACTTCTTCGAAGTCAATAACATACGCAAACAACTCACTAGATAATTTTGCATATATTCTATCACAGTTCTAAAAAATAAAAAGGGAGCCGCCTATGTAAGGCAGCTCCCTTTCCGATCATTTTTATTGAACCTTTATTTGATCCAGACTCCGTTGGAATCAAATGTATATGTCTTTCCATTTATGGTCTGTGTACCTGTCACCATGACTCCCGAAGAATTCATGTAATACCACTTGGATCCGATCTGCAACCAGCCTGTATGCATGGTGCCGTTGCTGTCCATGTAATACCACTTGCCTGCATCCTTGACCCATCCGGTCTTCATCACTCCGTCAGTGCCCATGTAGTACCACTTACCGCTTACCTTGGTCCATCCTGTGGCCATGTCGCCGTTGTCCTTAAGGTAATACCACTTGGATCCGTCCTGAAGCCAGCCGGTCTTCATCTTGCCGCCGGATGTGAAGTAGTACCACTTGCCGCTTATCTTAGTCCATCCCTTAGCCATTGCACCGGAGGACTTGAAGTAATACCAGCTGTCGCCATCCTTGAGCCAGCCTGTGGTCATAGCGCCGTCTTCACCGAAGAAGTACCAGACGTTTTCGATCTTCTTCCAACCGGTAACTGCCTCACCATCTTCGAAGTAGAACCATGCGGAACCATCCTGTATCCATCCTTCAACAGCAACAGTCTCTCTGGGAACGATCATAATATTATCTATGAGCGCAATGTACTGATTACTACTGTTATAATGGCGGATAGCTATATATCCCTCACCGGAGTACTCACTCAGATCGAAACTATATAATGTCCATTCAGAAGCAAGGACGAGATCATCAACAAGCTCATAACTGTCCAGGTCATCGATATCTCCGGTGGTTACAAATACACCAATGTGGTCAGGATAACTGGAATGGTAAGATTGTCCATAAAAAGCGATCGCTCCACCCAGCTCAACTGCCGGCGATATAAACCAGTTGTCCGGATCCAATGCTTCACTATTATAAGAATAACTTGCCAGCACCATATCGTTATCGTATTTAGCCTGGATCCATTGATTTCCATCGCCGTCATTGTCGATGAAAGTCCAGTCTTCGCAGCTGTCTTCGAAATTCTGGAAAATATATCCGGAAGGTGCTTCGATAACAACGTCTTCACTTCCGTAGAGCGGAAGATAACCTTCCGCTGTGATCTTGTAGTAAACAGTATATGTTCCAGGGAAGTCGAATACCGGGGACTCGTTAAGTGAATAATAACCTTCTTCTGTACCATATAAGATCTCGAAAGAATCAGGATCTGTCACATTAACAGTGATTCCATGGGGCTCACCATCATAAACACCGTTAAAGCCGGTTGATTCTGCTTCAATGTGATCCAACGACACACTCGATATCTTTATATCATCTATAGCTAACACAAATTTGTCGTAACTTTCATAGTGGCGGATAGCAACGTAGCCGGCCCCTTCATAGTCCTCAAGAGAAACCGTATACTGCTCCCAAACAGCTTTTGAGTCTTCATCGTCAGCCGTAGAGCGGTCTTCCAAAGTCCAGTCTTCAACAAGGACATAACTGTCAAGATCCTCACGGTCTCCTGTAGATACGAACACACCGATATGGTCAGGATAGCTGTTGTCTACCGCATTGGCATAAAAGGAGATATACCCACCAAGTTGTACCTCCGGTGAGATAAGCCAGTTATCAGGATCCAACGATCTGTAATCATCTGCAATATAAGACCGGCTTATAAGTGATTCATCACCACCGTGTACAAAATAGTCCTTTTTAGTGTCAGGATGGGCCTCCAATAAACTACTGGCAAAGAACCAGTTTTCTCCATCTCCGTCAGCATCAACGGAGATCCAGTCCTCCAATCCATCTTCAAAGTCCCATTCTTTTACTACTTCGTCAGCCTTGGCCTCAGTTCCCATGAACGGGATCATTCCAAATGCAACAGCCAGAGACATGATCCCACCTGCTGCTCTCTTGCATAACATTGTCGCGTGCTTCATATAAGGCTCCTTTCTATCACGAATTGCCTTCATTTTATCAAAGATATTTTCTCGTTTCATCAACCGATAGTATGATATGTGACAATTGGGGATGACAATTGGGGACAGTTCTGTTTTGTCACCTTCTTGAAAATGTATCTACCCCACGTATCTACTTTTTCCGTTTCAGGCCGGTTTGAAGATACATTTGCCCAAATGTATCTACCCCACGTATCTGCTTTTCCAGTTTCAACGCTCAAAGTAGATACATTCTCCGGTTTATTGCTGTCCCCATTTCGGAGAATTCTCAGGGCAAGAAAAAAGGATACCCGGAGGTATCCTTTTGAAATCTCTTGATCTTCTGATCAGCGCTTCCTCTTTCTTGCTGCCTCAGACTTCTTCTTACGGCGTACAGAAGGCTTCTCGTAGTGTTCTCTCTTGCGAACTTCAGCAAGAACACCGGATCTTGCACAGGAACGCTTAAAGCGGCGAAGTGCACTGTCAAGGGACTCATTCTCCTTAACTCTGATCTCTGACATCTCATATCCCCCCTTCCGTACTGGGCGTTAATAACTCGGATATTATATCCCAGGACCCTCTATCCGTCAAATCCTTTTGTATTTAAGGCAATGGATATTATTTATAAAATAGTGTAAAATCAGTTCTCGAAATGACACGATTATCTTTGAAAAACGGAAAACTCCCTGCAAAGATCCTTTTCGGCGCCGAGATCTTTATCACTGCGGTACTGCTTCTCGCGTCTTTTCTCATATTCTATTACACCGATTTTTCCGACTCCCTGGACAACGGCGTAATGCTCTTTGAATCCATAAAGAACGGACAATTCACTGAATACTACAGATATGCTGCCGAAAACGCAGCCTCTGAGACAGTCTATACTGCCAACTACAATGTGATCCTGTACTTTGTGTTCATGATCTGGAACCTGCCTACGGCGATCCTTCATGTGACGAAGGACATCGACTATATGGATTCGGTCAAATGCCTTCTGTGGTGCAAGCTCCTGATACTTCTGATGATACTGGCATCCTCCTATGTAATGAGGAAGATCATGGATCTTTATGTGGACAGTAAGGAACTGAAGAACAAGGCCCACCTCTTCTTCCTTTCAAGCTCCTGCGTGATCGTTCCCGCCCTGGTAGCATCACAGTACGACATCTTCTCAATCTTCTTCATCCTTCTGGGCCTTTATTTCTACCTGAAGAAGGACATGAAGAAGTTCCTTATATTCTTCAT
>JAGAFH010000090.1 GCA_017612755.1 Clostridiales bacterium | reverse complement strand
ATCGGCGATAGGGCCGAACTTTACTCCCTGAAGGAGCTTTAAGGATGACAGCATCCTGTAGGCTGCGATAAAGAAAGGTATCTCCAGCATAAGGGAAAGGGATCCCTTAAGCGCATCCGTAGGCTTATAGTTATTTTCCCGGTAAAAAGCCTGGAGCATCATGAAACGCTCATCACCCTTGAAGGTCTTCTTGATCTTCTCCTGCCAGGGGCCTATCTTCTCTTCTGTCTTTCGCTCCTCTTCCTGCATGGCATCTGCCCTTTTGTACAGGGGCAGTACCAGGAAGTTCATGGCAAGGCTCAATGCAATAATTGCAAGGCCCGGGTTGGGAAGGAGCCTGTCGGCTATGGCAAAGATAACTTCAAAGAGAAGTTCCAGCGGTCTTATAATGAGGAGGTAAAGCGTCGTAAGAATCAGCATGATCAGTAATTACCCAGATACTCCCAGTCAGACTCCTCAAAGATATTCTCCCTTACGCTGTACCAGTCTCCTGCATGGAACTGGGTTCCGTTATTTGTAAGGACAGACCACTCATGTGAGATGATCACATGAATTTCATCGTTATATTTATCATCATTGTTGATCTGATTTCCGGTAAAGGGATTGACCGGATCATCTATGATCCCGGCGGTGGCAATGGTGGGCACATCCGCATTGGTCATAAATTCGTCGGATACTGTAAATCCTTCTGCATCAAAGTCCTTTACGAGAAGGAGGGGATTGATGAACTCCACGTCAAGATCCCCGTCAAAGAAGAGCATGTCATCAAACTGGGCGATGTCCCTTCCGTGGTCGGATACGATGATGATCCTGGTGTTGTCATATACTCCCTGTTCCCTTAAGTAATCGAACCACTCTCCCAACTCGATCATTGCAGCCATGTTCATCTCATAGTGCATGATCTGGTTCTCGTTATCCATATGCATGACCCTGCCGTCGATATTAAACCTGGTATCAGGATCAGTGTAATAAGCGGAGTTATCCACCTGGGGAAGGGGCACATAATCAGGCTCCTGGAGCATCTGGGGCTCATGGGTGGAATCGTTGGTGAAGAGCAGGAGGGTATTTGTGGTATCATCCGTTACTTCAGTGATATCTTCCATATGCTCGAGGACCGTGTAGGCATTCATGTAGTCAAATCTGTATCCTTCAGCCTGGGTATTACTGTAGACTGTCTGGGTTGTGGATACATTCACGCCGACACCGTCATTTACATGGATGCCAGCGGCAAGATCCGCATCATTATAAAGACCGTTGTTATAGATGGTGCCTGAAAGAGTCAGCGGAGCTACCTTCATAAGACCGTAAAGGAAGAAATCCCTCTGTCTGTTAAGCTGAAGCTCTCTCTTAACAAGCTCATAGTTCTCATTGAACTTACCGCTGGTTATGTATGCATTTATGTCAGGATAATCATTATATATGCGGAGATCGGGAGTCCATCTGTAGCCCGCATAGGAGGGATCACAGACAGTTACCTCAAACCCGTTGGAATCAAAGAGCACCGGCATCATAAGAAGGGCTTCGTTGTGTTTATCTGCAAGAAGCTCGTCAGATCTGGCATTTAAGTTCTCGGGAGTATATTCATATCCGCCGTATATGGCCGGAACACCGAAATTTGTATATCCTCCGAAAGAAACTGTATTCGGGTAATAAGTAAAACCGTCAAATGTTTCCATGAGTTCCGGTCTTTCATTAAGGATATACGGTATCTGGGCTCCGAGAGCTCTGTCCAGCATGATGACTATGACATTCTTTCCTTCTGTTGAAAGAGGAAGGACCACCTGTGCATCCTGGCCTTTTGCATAGCCGCACTTAACATATTCCTTCGTAGTGGTATTGATATTCTTTATGGCCATGGCAGATACCGTAAGGACAGCGATAAGAAGTATGAATACCGGAACTTTCCGGAACTTTTTCATCACAACGAAGAAGGCAGCGGCCACAAAGGCCAGCACCAGTACATTGATAAGCTGCTGCTTAAGAGTAAATGTGGGAGTCGTGTCAAACTGAAGGGCTGTGGAAAGAGTTCCTCTGTCTTTTCCAAAGAACATGTAATTTACGAAAAAGACGCCTGACAGGATCCAGGATACAAGCCCCATTATCCTCTTGCCCTGGTCATTTGCCAGGATATAGAAGAATCCGAACCAGATGATAAATGTTCCTGCGGCACAAAGCCCCGAATAGAGAAGATACGTATTGGGATTAAAGTAAAGTACCGAATCAACAAATTCCTCCGGTGAGGATGCCAGGACCGCAGAAGGTGCAAGTACGCCGGTAAGGATCGATATAAAAAGGGCTCCCAGGAAAAAGGTCCTCTTCTCTTCGGTGGTAATGGGATCATTATTGACCTTCGGAAGTTTTTTGCCGAAGAAATAAAGGATCACCGGTATGAAGAGCAAGAGGCCGAATCCCACCATGAGGATAGCCCTGTGCCTGTACATGCCGCTCAAACGGGAGACAGTATATAAAAGCTCTGCCAGACCTGCAAGCGCTGCCATTACGGACAATACCAGCTTCGGGTTCTTAAGCTTATAGAAGATGTTCTTCACAAGTGAGAACAGATTGTTGAGTGTCCAGTAAAATACAAGTCCCGCCGGGGAATTATAAAGGAACACCAGGAAGATAAGGGCCATTCCGTAAAGCTGTACTTTAGCTTTAGTGGGAAGTCCCTTGGTGTAGATGGCGCTGGAGATGATGTTTAT
>JAGAFH010000089.1 GCA_017612755.1 Clostridiales bacterium | reverse complement strand
TAATAAATGAAGGTATAATCAACATAAACTCCGTCTTCTGTTGAGCTGTCCGTGGGAGATGTCATATCAGGATAGTAAAATCCCCTGTGATAGAAAGTATCTCCTATTTCCTGTGGCGCAAGATAGCCAGTATAAAAGAAATGATCCTCCATTCCCTCTTCTTCGATCAGATCAGCTATGACCCGGGCCTCAAAGTCGTTGGAGATTACAACAAGGTATCCGCCTCTGTTCTCACACTCCTGTTTTGCCTGCTGGTAATTTATATTGCCTTCGATAAGTTCATACTCATGGTCATAGGAATCGTAGTGGCCTGTTTCTAAGACGTTTATAAACTCATCCAGGGCAAACCAGTTCGTAGGCTCTATTCCCTGATCCATATCATAGATGTCATTTATGTTCTCATAGAACTGGTCTTCAGTAACCTCAGTTCCGCCCCATTCATATGTATAAACGATCTCATGATCCTCATCAGTTGCACTTAGCGCCATCTCTTCTTCAGTTATATAGTAGGTACCTCCTGCTACATAACTGAAAGCTCCGTCCTCAAGACGGGAGATAAGAACCGGATACCAGCCCATATTACCTGTGTCGGTATAGAGAAGGCCGGATCCGGGGATATATGTAGTTCCGGTCCTGGAAAGCCCCATCTGAACCACCTCACCATCATGGTAAGTACAAATGGTCTCCCCGTCAGCTTCATTATTTGATTTAATAAAGAGCTCGGGAACCTCATCGCAATCAAGGTAGATCAGGGTATACTGGTAATCTTCAGGATGGTCAGGGTGGGTATCGCCCCAGTAGTTTTCAGCATCATAGATAAAGTCAATATATGCCTGGCACCATTCTGCTCCCGGCTCTATCCCCCAGAGGGTATCACCTGATAAGATATCAGGCACCTCAAAAGGTTCTGTCTCTTCCGGCTCTTCAGAAGCTTCTGTCTCTTCGGAAGACTCTTCCGTCACCCGGGAAGTTGTCCCGGAAGAACTCCTTGACTGCTCAACCGTCTCTTCATCCTCTTCTGTTTCCCCATCCTTAAGAGAATCAAACGAAGCGGTACATGACGCAGATAACAAGGTAAAAGAAGATATAAGTGCCAATGAAAGCACTTTTCTGATCATATCCCTTTTCATGAAGATCCCTCTCAGAAAGAAATGGTCTCAGGAGCTGAAGTAAAAGATGAGATAACTGCTACAGCATCCTTAAAATAGAAAACTTCAGTATTTCCGTCATCTTCTGAATACATACCCCGGAGATTGGGATAAGCATTGAGCATGGACTCACGGGCTTCCCTTCTGTCATCCTCTACGAGTTCTCCGGAAACACGGATCCACTTGCCGTCCATAAATGCGCAGATCTCAGCCTTGGGATTGGCATGAAGCTGTTTTGAGACGTCCTTGACCTTACCGGTCTGGATATAAAGCTTTCCTTCAAATACATTAACAGTACCGAAAGGTCTGACCCTGGGCTGGTCACCATCCACCGTTGCAAGATAATAGACCTCAGCAGACTTCAAAAAATCAACTACTTTATCCATAATATAGACCTCCCTTAAATGTATAGATACATTTTAACAAAAGAAAGTGGATCTAAAGAATATAGTTTGCGACATCTTTGAGGGAATCTAAAATGACTGCCGCCTTATCTTTCATCTCCTCATCCGGAGGCAGCATATCAGGCACCATAACAGGGATAAAGTTTCCCTGGTAGGCGGCCCTTATGCCGTTATAGGAATCTTCGATGACATAAGTCTCCTCAGGCTTTGACCCCAGCTTTTCTGCCGCGATCAGGAAGATCTCCGGATCGGGCTTACTGTTAGTAACCAGGTCACCTCCTACGATGGCATCAAAATAACCTATAAGGCCTGCTTCTTCTATCTCTCTTCTTACTGTAGGTGTCGAGGTGGAAGAAGCGATAGCGGTCTTATAACCTTTATCTTTAAGTTCTTTCAGAAGCTCTTCGATATATGGTTTTTTAGGAAGCCTTCCGCCGCCGTACCTTCTGTGGAATTCCTCTCTCATCTCCTGCTTGATGCTGTCATAGGGAAAATCCTGTCCGTAAAATTCAAGGAAGATCTTTTTTGTTGCTTCAGAATTGATGCCTAAAAGCCGGTGATAGATCTTATCCAGGTCTTTAATGCCGTGCTTTTCGGCGATATAAGTCCAGACTATATGGCAGCAGGTCTCAGAGTCGAAGATGACTCCGTCCATATCAAAGATAACTGCTTTATTCTTTCTGTCCATTTACACCTTACTGTTCAAAGCTCTTAAGTATCTTTTCCTTAAAGTCAGACTCCTCCAGCGAAATTATGCATCCGCAGTATTTCTGCCTGTATAGGCCAATGTCCCGGGCCATGTTCTGACCTTTCCTGAAGCCTTCCCGAAAATCGTGGTATTCGAAATCTATATGGTACTTTTCCGACTTTCTCTTTCCTGCATCTATAATGGCTTCGTGGTTCTGGTAAGGACTTACGAGAAGAGTGGTGGAAAAAGCATCGTAGCCATTTTCGCTGGCAAACTTAGCTGCCGCATCAAGCCTTACGTCGTAGCACATTAGACAACGGGTATTAAACTCATTAAGGTATTCCCCGCTCTTCCAGTAATCTTCCCGGCATTCACCTTCGGCTATGAGCTTGACACCATAGTGGTCTGCTGCCTTCTGAAGGTTCTCAAGACGCCTGTCCCACTCAAACTGCGGATGGATATTGGGGTTGAACCAGAAAAGGTCCAGCTCTCTTCCGCTCTCCTTGAGAAAGTCCACGGGATACATGGAACAGGGACCGCAGCAGGCATGAAGGAGCAGCATTACTTATCCTCCTCCGTAAGGAGCGAATCGATACTTATATTGTCCAGAGCCGCTTTATTCTTCGTATAGAAAGCAGGCGGAACAGTAAGGCCCAGGTGCTGGAAAGCTCTTGCGGTAAGTACCCTTCCTCTGGGAGTCTTTGCCAGAAAACCATTCTGAAGCAGGAATGGCTCGTAAACATCCTCGATGGTTATGGGATCTTCACCGGTAATGGCAGCTAATGTCTCAAGACCAACGGGGCCGCCCTTAAAGATATCGGCGATAGCCATAAGGATCCTTCTGTCTACGGAATCAAGTCCGATCTCATCAATGTCCAGAGCCTTAAGGCCGAAATCAGCAACTTCCTTATCGATAATGTCCTTATCAAGGTGGGCAGCATAATCCCTCATTCTCTTAAGGAGCCTGATGGCGATCCTGGGGGTTCCTCTTGATCTTGATGCGATATCCCTGAGTCCTTCCTCGTCCGCTTCGATCCCGAGAAGCCCGGCATCTCTCTTTAAGATCTCCATAAGATCATCCGGCTCATAGAGTTCAAGCCTGTGGATCATGCCGAAGCGGTCCCTTAAGGGAGCCGACAGCATTCCTGCCCTGGTGGTAGCGCCTACTAAAGTGAAATGAGGAAGGTCAAGTCTTACGGATCTGGCAGAAGGTCCTTTGCCGATCATAAGGTCAAGACAGTAATCCTCCATAGCGGGATAGAGTACTTCCTCCACGCTCTTATTAAGTCTGTGTATCTCATCGATGAAAAGGACTTCGTTTTCGTTCAGGTTAGTAAGGATGGCAGCCAGGTCCCCTGCCTTCTCGATGGAAGGTCCGGTAGTTATGTGCATGCCCACTCCCATCTCTGATGCGATGATACCAGCCAGGGTAGTCTTACCAAGTCCCGGAGGACCGTAAAGCAGGACATGGTCCAGGGCCTCTTCTCTCTTCTTTGCGCCGTCGATAAAGATCTTAAGGTTTTCCTTGACCTTTGTCTGACCGCTGTATTCTTCAAAAGTAATGGGCCTTAAGTTCTTCTCGTCTCTGTCGTCGAACTGTTTCTGGCGGCCTATTATCCTCTCTTCATCTTCGTAATCGAACATCTTTTACCTCGCAAGGCTCCTTAAAGCTTTTCTAATAAGATCCTGAAGATCCATACCATCCTCATATGCAGCATTGACTGCAGCAGCCGCGTCAGCCTGCTTATAACCCAGGACAGTAAGGGCATCGACTGCATCAGTTGCGATACCTGATGTGACTGTCGTATCCTTAGCCGATGCAGAAGAAACTGTCTTAAGCTTGTCCTTAAGTTCCAGAACTATCCTCTCGGCGCCCTTCTTACCTAATCCCTTAACTCCCGTCAGGGCCTGTACATCACCGCTCATAACGGCAAGGGCAAGTCTGTCAGGCTCGATCTGGGCACAGATGGACTGGGCCACCTTGGGGCCTACGCCTTTTACGTTATCTATAAGAAGAAGGAACATATCCTTCTGCTCGGGACTGGAAAAACCATAGAGGGAAATATCGTCTTCTTTTACGCTCTGATAGAGCCACACGGTAACCTTCTCACCCTCATGTCCGAATCCTGCCGAAACAGAAAAAGGACACTTGATCTCATACCCTATATCGTTATTCTCGATAACGATGATGTCATCGGTTCTCTTGGTTAGTATGCCTTTTATATAAGAATACATATGACCTCCAACTTACATATATCCGTTGCGCTTGCTGTAACCGTATCTCCCGTACTGGTATCCGGATACGGCCTTGCCGGCAAAATCTGTACCCGTATGGGCAAGACATATGGCGATAGCAAGGGCATCGGTCACATCATCGGGCTTAGGCATCTCCTTAAGCCCTAATAAAGATTTTACCATTTGTGAGACCTGATTCTTATCAGCTTTTCCGTAACCTGTTACCGCCAGTTTCACCTGACCCGGCGTAAACTCATAAACAGGTATCCCTGCTCTTGCAGCTTCCACCAGCACGACACCCCTGGCCTGGGCAGTTCCGATAGCCGTGGTCTTGTTATGCATGAGGAAAAGTTCCTCCACCGACATATAATCAGGCTTATAGATCTCTAATATCCCTTTGATCTGCTGGTTGATAGTAAGTAGCCTCTCAGGAAAATCCACTCCGGCCTTTGTAGTAATGGCGCCGTAATCGATGCACTTCAACTTACTGCCGGTCTTGGAGATGATCCCATATCCGGTGATAGCATATCCAGGATCTATACCGATATAAGTTTTGGTAACAGGCTCGGCCATCTAAACCTCTCCTAAGCGGTGAACATTTGTTTGAATTATATATATATTATTCAATAATGTCAATTACAGCCTTACGGGGTTCTGGCTTCTCTTTAGAATAGCTGTAGGCGCTCTGGACCAGCTCCATGATGTCGAAGATCTTATCATCTTCCACCTTTCTGTTCTCGCCTCTGCAGAGTGAACAGATAACATCGCCCTTCCTGACCTTATCTCCCACCTTTACATAGAAGCAAAGGCCTGCACCGTAGTCGATCTCATCAGTCTTCTGAAGTCTTCCTGCTCCCAGAAGGACTGATGCATGGCCGATAGTATCTGCCTTGATGCCGGAGATATAACCATCTTCTTCAGCAGTGATCCGGAGTTCTTCAAAAGGCATCTCTTTATAGACCGGAATTCCCGTATCCATAACATGTCCGCCCTGGGAAAGGATGAGTTCATAGTATTTAGAAAGAGCTGAATTATCTGAAAGCCTCTTTTTACATTCTTCCACAAGAGCCTCATGATCCATTCCTTCATTCTTTCCGGCCAGGGTGATCATCTTGGCGGCGATATTGCAGACCGTCTCAACCACGTCATCTGAGCCCTTGCCCCTTAAGGTATCAAAGACTTCCATCATCTCCAGTGTATTACCGCAGGTCCTGCCAAGAGGCTGGTCCATATCTGTAATAAGAGCGACTGTCTTCCTGCCTGCCAGATTTCCGATATTGATCATGGTCCTGGCAAGTTCCGTGGCCCTTTCCTTATCTTTCATAAAAGCGCCGCTGCCGCAGGTAACGTCAAGGACGATGGCTTCTGCTCCTCCGGCTATCTTCTTGCTCATGATGGATGAAGCTATGAGAGGGATGGAATCCACAGTACCGGTAACATCTCTTAAGGCATATAAGATCTTATCAGCCGGGGCCAGATCAGGAGTCTGTCCCGATATGACCATTCCCGTATTCTTTATAAGATCAGGAAAATCCCCGGCCGCCACATTTATGTTAAAGCCTTCTATGGATTCAAACTTATCCACAGTTCCGCCGGTAAATCCCAGGCCTCTTCCCGAGAGCTTCACGCTCTGGACGCCGAAGGTGGCGCAGAGGGGCATTACTATGGGCGTGACCTTGTCACCTACACCGCCTGTACTGTGCTTATCAACTGCAACGCCTTCCACAAAGGAAAGATCGTTGACCTGTCCTGAAGCTGCCATCTTAAGAGTAAGGGCCGTAGTCTCCCTGTCAGTCATGCCGTTTAAGACAATGGCCATGAGAAGGGCCGATATCTGGTAATCCGGGATGATCCTATCCGTCACCCCTCTAACGAAGAAATCGATCTGGTCTTCAGAGAGTTCCCTGCCGTATCGTTTATCCAGGATAATATCGACGATATTCATAACTGCCACCTGCCTGTAGATTATAGGATTACCTTACCACAATTTTAAAAAGTATCAAAAAAAGAGC
>JAGAFH010000088.1 GCA_017612755.1 Clostridiales bacterium | reverse complement strand
CCTGATCATATCAGGGCCTGTGTGGAAGAGTCTTCAAAGCACAGATTCTGTTATCAGCCCAAAGAGGCTAAGACGAGAGTTACGGGAACTACCACCTGTGTCGAGATCGGCCCCAGGGTCGTAAGGTGCGGTGAGAGGTTAAATCCCACAGGGAAGAAAAAGATGAAACAGGCTCTTCTCGAGGGCAGGCTTAACGATATAGTTGATGAGGGACTTACCCAGATGGAGGCGGGAGCAGATGTTCTCGATGTTAACGTGGGCGTTCCCGGAATAGATGAAGCGGGTACTATGACAGAGCTCATCATGATGCTCCAGGAAGTCATCGATGCCCCTCTTCAGATAGACAGTTCAGACCCGAAGGTTATCGAAAAGGCCTGCAGGCTCTATAACGGTATCCCCCTGATCAATTCGGTCAACGGCAAGAAGGAAGTTATGGATGCGGTCTTCCCGGTAGTGAAGAAATACGGCGGCGTAGTCCTTGGCCTTTGTATCGATGAGGACGGTATCCCTCCCACGGCTGAGCAGAGATTCTCTATAGCACAGAGGATAGTGGATGAGGCAGCCAAATATGATATCCCAAGATCCCGGATCATCATCGACAGCCTTGTCCTTACCGCCAGCGCCCAGCAGAAGGAAGTTATCGAGACCGCCAAGTGCGTAGGTCTTGTAACTGACCGTCTGGGCTGCGGAACTGCCCTGGGTCTTTCAAATGTATCCTTTGGTCTTCCCAACAGGCCTCTCATAAACAGGACATTCCTGGTCATGGCTCTTTATGCCGGACTTAAGATGCCCATCATGAATCCTCTGGACAGGGAACTCATGGGCGCTATCGATGCTTTCGAGGTCTTAAATGCTCACGACCTTAATGCGGAAGATTATATAAGCCGTCATGTAAATGATGCAGCTGTTACCGCTGCTGCCGTTCAGACACAGGCAGCTCCCGGCGGTGCGCCTGCTGATGAAATGGAGGGAAGCCCGCTTTTTAAGTCTATCGTAAAGGGTCAGAAGAGAAATGCTGTAGATGCCGTTAAGGATATGGCAGATATGGCTCCTCTTGAGATCGTCTCCGAGCATCTTATTCCGGCCCTTGATAGGGTGGGTAAGGATTACGACAGCGGAAAGATCTTCCTGCCCCAGCTTATGGTATCTGCCGAGACAGCAAAGCTTGTTTTTGATGAGATAAAGAGCAGACTCGTAACTTCTGACGGCGGGGAGAAGAAGGGCCCTGTTGTCATTGCTACGGTAGAAGCCGACGTCCACGATATCGGAAAGAACATAGTCAAGGTGGTCCTTCAGAGCTACGGCTTTGAGGTCATCGATCTTGGAAAAGATGTTAAGGCATCTGTTATATGTGATGCCGTGAGAGAATATAACCCCATAGCGGTGGGACTGTCGGCACTTATGACTACCACCGTGGTCTATATGGAGAATACTATCAAAGCTCTCCGTGAGATGGGTTCCGACGTTCCCGTCCTCTGCGGAGGCGCTGTCCTGACCCAGGAAGTTACCGACAATATTGGCGGTGACTATTATGGTAAGGATGCCATGGAGACGGTCAGGATCTGTGAGAAACTCAATGAGGAAAGAAAGGCGGACAGATAAAAGATGGCAAGGATGCGTGCCAAGAGACATATACCTGAAAGGCTTGAGGCCTGCCACGAGAGGTGGTTCGATGCCCCCATGCTCAACAAGGGCAGTTGGAGGGAGAAGTGCGGATTCCCTGAAGATGCAAAGATATTCCTGGAGATAGGATGCGGTAAGGGGAAGTTCTGCACGGAGACGGCAGTAAAATATCCGGACGTTCTTTATATCGCCCTGGAAAGGGACACTTCTGTCATTCTGGCAGCTATCGAAAAGGCCCACAGGGAGGAGATCCCCAACCTGTTTTTCCTCAATGCCGACGCAGGACTTCTGGAAAACTATTTTTCCGAAGACGAGATCGACAGGATATATATCAACTTCTGCGATCCCTGGTCAAGAAGGAACAAACCCAAGCGCCGCCTGACCTACAGGGCTTTCCTGGAGCAGTATAAGATCCTTATGAAAGAGGACGGCCAGATCCATTTCAAGACTGATAATGATATACTTTTCGACTTCTCCCTGGAGGAGTTCACAGAGTGCGGGTTCATCCTTGACGAACTTACCCGGGACCTTCATAACTCGGAGTTTGACAGTGCCAATGTAAGGACAGAATTCGAGCAGAAATTCGCCGATCAGGGCATTCCCATCAAAAGGGTGGTCGCAAGGCTCAAATAGCGAAAATCATTTCGGGGTATTTTTTAGGCAAGTTTTCAAAAATGCCGTATTTTGGGGCTTTTTAGAAATAAATTTGCCCTGCGTTTTGTTGAAATCCTTGTAATTCCGTTGTAATATTTTATCGGTGCAAAAGCACAATATGTAATTAATAAATCCCGGTAAAGAAATGGGATGTTTTAGGAGGAATTTTCATATGGCAGTTAAAGTTGCGATTAACGGTTTCGGTCGTATCGGTCGTCTTGCTTTCAGACAGATGTTCGGTGCTGAGGGTTACGAGGTAGTTGCTATCAACGATCTTACAAAGCCTTCCATGCTCGCTCACCTTCTTAAGTATGACACAGCTCAGGGCGGATATGCTGGTGTATTCGGCGAGAATAAGCACACAGTTACATCTGACGACGAGGCTAACACAATCACAGTAGATGGTAAGACACTTCAGATCTACAAGGAAGCTGACGCTAACAACCTTCCTTGGGGTCAGCTCGGTG